>DJPG01000027.1:10174-10584 GCA_002439735.1 Firmicutes bacterium UBA6418
TTCTCGTAATTGAACTTCTTGCTATACATGCCGTAAAGGAAGAAATCCACCAGATCCAGCACGACGGCTTCCCCGCCCTCTTTTTCGATGATATCGACGATGTTGTTGTTGGCGTCCGGATGATATTTGACCAAGATTTCGCCGACAACGCCAACTTTCGGCTTTTTGATGTCTTTGAGCGGCATCGTGTCATACTCTCGGACAATCTCACGGATCAACCGTTTGTAAGTACCGATCTTGCCATCGCGACAGTTCTCGAAAATGCGTGCTTCATATTTTTTCATGATCGCCTCCGCGGCACCAGGCACCTCTTCATACGGCCTTGTCGCGTATAGTAGCCGTTGGAACAGGTCGCCGTACATCACCGCAATCAGCAGACGCTTCGCCATCGATGCATTGATCTTAAAGCC
>DJPG01000027.1:10628-10787 GCA_002439735.1 Firmicutes bacterium UBA6418
CTTTCCAGTCCTGCCATGTTAAAGGAAACGACTGGGACTTGCTCCATGCCAAGATCCTTGAGCGCCTTGCGCAGCAGTGCGATATAGTTACTGGCTCTGCAGCCTCCGCCTGTCTGTGACATTACAAGTGCCGTTCGATTGAGATCATACTCACCAGAT
>DJPG01000027.1:10842-11126 GCA_002439735.1 Firmicutes bacterium UBA6418
GCGTCGTTGTTGACGTATTTCAGTCCCTCATCCACGGCATGCTTGTCGACGGTCGGGATGACCTCTGCGCGATAGCCACTCGCTTTGAGCGCAACCTCCAGGTATTGAAAATGCACCGGCGACATCTGTGGGATCAGCAGCGTATAGTCCTTGCGCATTTCTTTGGTAAAGTACTTGCGCGTATACGGTTTCAGATTGTGGATCGCCTTGATGCCGTTCTTATCCCGTTCCTCCATGGCCGCCGCCAGAGAGCGGATGCGAATGCGCACCGCGCCGAGGTTGTT
>DJPG01000050.1 GCA_002439735.1 Firmicutes bacterium UBA6418
TTTTTGATGAAAAGCTGAAGAGGGCCACAGAGGAACTTGAATCCAATCAAAGAGCTGACACGCGAAGAATTTCCGGATGAATAATGTACCGCTTTTCAGCGGTTTTTCGGAAATTTGTACGCAGCAGGAGTTAGATGAATGAAAGAATTTTACAGATCAAGAAAAATCTCCCGTAACTCCGAAAAGTCTTTTGTCGAATCTTGTCGAAAATGCGCGACACATGTCGAAGTGAGTGTGGCTCAGAGATTCAGCAGCCTGATTTTCCTTGAAGAAAATGTAAAAAGTGCGCGAAAATGTACCGGAGCAAGCGAAAATCTCGCACAAGCCCGTGTAGATTTTGCAAAGAGGGCAAAAAAGCAGTACATTATGCATACTTAGGAAATGCCTCAGACTTCGTTTGCCATGACGGCATCTTGACTTGACCGCGGAACCCGAAAATGGTATCATAAGGAAGAACGAAAACACAACGGCTGAGAACCTATTTTCAGGAGAAACCATATGAAGACCTATTTATATAAAGAAGAAAACTACAGCATCAGCAACTGGTCTGGCGGCAAGACGAAGGAACTGGCCATCTATCCGAAAGGACAGAAATATATCGACCGGGACTTCATCTGGCGGCTCAGTTCGGCTACGGTAGACCTGGAAGAGTCCGACTTTACCAGACTTCCGGATTATGACCGCGTGCTGATGGTGCTCGACGGCGAGGTGGTCCTGGAATATAACGGAGAACGTGTCGCGAAGCTCAAAACACTGGAACAGGACAGCTTTGACGGCGCGTGGAAAACCAAGAGCTTCGGCAAGATCACGGATTTCAACCTGATGATCCGCAAAGGCAACCGGGGCTTTCTGGATGTGATCCGGCCCCAGAACGAAAAGCAGATGCTCGGCTCGAGCGAGGAAACCGAGCTTCCGCTCTGCACACACGCGCTGTACTGCAAAGAGGGCTATCTGCTGGTCAGCACCGGCGAAAAAACGCAGATGGTGCAGCCGGGTCAGCTGTTTGTCATGGAATACGAAATGGGCGAAACCGCCCGATACAGCATCATGGGCGAGGGCGTGACCGTACGCGCGCAGATCTTTTACAGCGGCATGGAAGAAGAACTTTTTCCGGTGGAGATCCCGGCCGAAAAAGCGACCTTCGACGACTTCAAGGTCTGCGTCTATCTGGCTAACGTACAGTTCCGCGGCGCGAAATACGTGATCAAGAGCCTGCAGCACACTTGGTTCGATGAGACCCTGGGCGGGGTGATCCGCAAACTCGAACGGTACTATGTGACGAGCATCGTGTTTTTCCTGGGGCTGATCGGCGTCCTGGTGATCGGGCTCGAGGCAAATCTGTCGGCGCTGCCGTCGCTGGCGCTCTTTGCCGGATGGGTGCTTTTGGACTGTCTGGTGATCTCACCGCTGATCTATTTTGCCTGTGTGCCGAAGCCGGTGCGCAAGCACATCAAGGATATCGACAAGCTGACGCCGTATGAATGGAAGGTACGGGAACAAGAGCAGGGACGCAACGAACAGCTAGAGAAGCTGCTCAAAAAATACAAAAACAGCGGCAAATACCTCGGCCGCGAGGATTAGCCGAGCGACAGGCCGTGTGAGACCCCGGACCGCAAGAAATAAAAAGCGGGACAAAAGTTCGCATAACATAAGAAAAAAGAGAAGACATGGAGATCCAAACTCCGTCTTCTCTGTTTTTTTTG
Organism: Firmicutes bacterium UBA6418; assembly: GCA_002439735.1. Taxonomy (GTDB): domain Bacteria; phylum Bacillota; class Clostridia; order Peptostreptococcales; family Anaerovoracaceae; genus CAG-238. Next base: position 1,704 of record DJPG01000050.1, read on the forward strand.
CCGTATCGCAGCAGGCGCCGCGCCGCGGAGCGGCAGGTCTTCTATTTATGGAAGATTTTTGTCTTTTTTAAGGACTTGCAGAGCAGGACCCCAAGGATGCCGCAGGAGATGATCTCGCCCGCACCGACCGTCATCGCTAAATACCAATAGGCGTCACTTACGCCGTAGACCTGCTGCAGAACCAGCGGCACGATGACGGTATTGGAAAGGATCGGCGGCAGAACCGCCAGGATCGGACTTTTTTTGCGCAGCAGGCGTGTGCCGATGGCTCCGATCAGGGTTGCCAGAGAGCCGAACACGACATCCCAGAGCGAGCATCCGGTCAGGAGATTTGCCAGCACGCAGCCGACCGCAAGTCCCGGGATCGCCGCAGCCGTGAACACCGGCAGAACCGTCAGCGCTTCTGACAGCCGGACCTGGATCACGCCGCTGGCAAGACCCGCAAGATTCGCGATAAACGTTAAAACGACATACAAGGCGGCGATCATCGCGCCTTGTGTTAAATCAAGCAATAAGATAGAGTTGTTCTTTTTCATGATCGTGAGGTTCCTTTATATTGTATTTATATAAAAGGGTGCCACTACTGATCAGGACTCCCAGCGCAGTCCGCGGAAGCATTTGCCGGCAGCGCACAGACATGCGGAACCTTGCGAAATGCGCGGCGCTGCGGGAGCCGAGGATCAGCCGGTGAAGCCGGATCTTTTGCTTTCTAAGAAACGACGGCGATATTTGAGCACCGCGTAATCGCTGATGCGGTTGACATAAATCGGGTCAAAAACACCGCCGGCAATGCCGATCAAAAACTGTCCCTGCAGGAATTTCGTGTAGATCATTTCCTGCGACAGGCAGGCGGAAGTCGCTTTCATCTGCTCTGCCTTGCTGATCGTCCAGCTGTCCTCCGCGATGCGGTCCCCGGACAGCACGATCTGATGAATGTCCGCGTTGAGCGCTTCGTTCTTTTCACGGAACGCCTCTTCATCGCACATCGCCGCTTCGATGACCTTCAGGATAAAGATCTTTTCCCCATCGGTATCGTAAGCATAGCCGTAGCTGAGCGCGATCTCGTAAACGCTTTTGAGCACCATGGCAAGGAAGAGCGGAATATCCGGGATCCCGGCGCCGACGAATCCCAGTCCGATGCCTTCGATGCTTGAGATCGCAAGGTTCAGGCTCTTGGCGGACTTTGCCTGTTTAGTAAAATTTCGGACGGTTTTACGATCTTCGGAAATCTGAGCCGCGTAGGTGTTGACCTTGAACTCCGTTTCCCGTTTGTCCTTGTTGTAAGTCTTTTCGATCACACCGGTACCCTTCTCGAAGATGATCTCAAACGCCTTCAAAAAAGCCGCGTTCAGGGTACCGCTGAGCTTCGCGGGGACAAACCGGTCCAGTTTCTGCACCAGAATGGAGGTCGGCCCTTCTTTGCGCTTGGCTTCAAACTTCGCCTCGCGCTTCACAAGGTCGGCCCATTCGATTTCCCAAGGTGATCTCTTATGAAAAAATGCCAAAATCTTCACCCCCTCTTGTTCCTTTTCATTCTACCATGCACCCCGGATTTTCGCAAGCCGCTTGGGGGAGATTTGTGCGCGAACTTGCGCTGTTATCGTTTCAACATGACGAAGAAGTACAAGATTTTCTTGCTTTTTCGCCATTTTTCGTATATACTCTAAATTGAAATCAGTTGATGCTGAGGTGGATTTATGAGTCGTTTCGTCTTCCTACATAAGATAAAAAAAGATATACGACAGATCGATTTCATACAAATGTATTTGAATATGGTAAGCTGAAACCTGTTACTATGCACGTTGCATAGTAACAGGTTTTTTGCTTGAGAACGGAGGTAAAAAATATGTCACGGATTGCAGATGTCATCAAGTACGAGGGAGATAATTCAACCTTTATCTGGAAGCATCCATGCGAGGACTTTAACAGTTTGACACAGCTGATCGTACATGAATCGCAGGAAGCCATTTTCTTTATGAACGGGCAGGCCTTAGACCTGTTCGGGCCGGGAAGATACACGCTGGAGACTGAGAGAATACCCAAGATCGGCAGATTTCTCAGCCGCTCGACGGGAGATCAGACGCCGTTTCACAGTGAAGTATATTTTATCAATAAGACCGTACAGATGGCACTGAAATGGGGAACTGACTCCAAGGTTCGATATATTGACCCAAATTCCGGTGTGCCGCTTGAACTTGGCGCAAGCGGTACGATGAATATGCAGGTCGCTGACAGCCGAAAGCTCATTACGAAGCTTGTCGGCACCATGAACGGTATCGCATGGGAGAAGGAAGGCACGGAATTTACCAAATCCGTACAGAATTCTTTCCGCCCGGTGATTTCAACGGCGGTCAAGACAACCTTGTCCTCCGTTATCAAAGCACAAAACATCAATATTCTTGAAGTTGACGAGCATTTGAACGAAATCGGAAAAGAACTTCACCAAAAGATTTTGCCGGAGTTTGAAGAATTCGGAATTACGATCCCGCAGTTTTACCTTACGACGGTGGTATTGCCTGAGGATGATCCGAACTTCCGAAAAATCAGAGAGCTTTATGCAGTTTCCCTGCAGCAGAGAATGATTCAGGCGGAACGAGATATTAAGACAACAAAGGCACAGGCGGAAGCAGAGATAACCGCAGCTGCTCGTGCTGCGGAGCTTGAACGCCAGCAGACCCAGACAGAGGTTGCAAAGAGACAGGCAGAAAGAACAGTAATCGAAGCACAGGCGGAAGCGATGGCAAAGAAAGCCACAGGATTCGCTGAGGCAGAAATCATGCGCGCACAAGGATATAACCAGAAGGATATCATCCAGGCCGAAGTGCAAAAAGCTTATGCGGAAGGAATCGGCAATATGGGCGGAAACGGCGGTGCAGGCGGCTCTGCCATGAGTGATATCGTCGGACTTGGAATAGGACTGAAAGCAGCAGGACTTTTCGGCGGTCAAATGGGCGATATGTTCGGTAACCTTGACGGAACTACGAATCAGGGAGCAGCAGCTGCTCCGGTAACTGTAAACTGCCCGACATGCGGCGCAGGCATCCCGGCAGGCAGCAAATTCTGCCCGGAATGCGGCAGTAAAATCGAAGCGCAGAAACCAAATGACGAAATGATTTGTCCATCCTGCGGCAAAACGATTCCGAAAGGAAAATTCTGTCCGGAATGCGGACAAAGATTAGAAACCGTATGTCCGGAATGCGGAAAGGCACTCCCGGCAGGCAGTAAATTC
>DJPG01000005.1 GCA_002439735.1 Firmicutes bacterium UBA6418
CTTGTAGTTTCCATCATTCAGAACAAGCTCTTCTCAAAAGAGATCGGCTGCCACAGTATCTTTGATGTCAGGGAGCAAAAGACCGGGCATCGCTTGTGCGACCGCCTTGAGTTCCACTTTCTGGAACTTGGCAACATGAAAGCAAAGGGCTTGGATGCGGCAATGATTGCTGAGATCACGGGACTAACGCCGGAGGAAGTCGCGAAGCTGTAGTCGCCGGAAGCAAGAAGAAAGAATAAAAACTGCAGGATGCACGGTCTGCCGGTTTGACGCCGGGTTTTCGTGCTTCCTGCATTCTTTTTCGTTTTTCTTTTTCGTTTGATCGTCTAACTGCACCCCTCTTGGTAGGCGCGTTCATTGTTTTCGCGCTTTTCCTCAAGTGCCTCAGCCAGAATCATGTCTTTGACCTTCATCAGGCGCGTCTGGTTGCCACGTTCGTTTTCATCCAGCTTCATGCGAATGTAGCGGATGGTCATTTCCATCTGCGGGATCTTGACGTATTCCAGCGCGTTGACACGGCGGCGAGTCCGCTCCAGTTCCGCCGCCAGCATCTGCGCCTCTTTCTCCTTTGCCGCCAGTTCCAACATGATCGGGAAAACATCGGCGAGGTCTTTGATCGCAGAGTCCAGCTCACCGGAGGTCGACGCGTAGCCGTAAGGATAAATGTCCGACGCGTCCGCGGCCGTTGTTTCAAAGCCGAAGCGCGGCACATCCACGCTCATGACATTCTTACTGCCGACGGTCAGTTCGACCCCCTGCTTCGGGAACATCAGCGCCTCTTCCATGACCTCTTTGCTCATGACCGCGCCGGCGATCGAAAAGCTGCCGTAAACATCGGCCAGTGCTTCTTCCACCTGCTCGCGGAGCGCCTTGTTCTCCCGTGCAAGCTCCAAAAAGCCTTTCATCAGCTCGTCACGCTTATCCTTGAGCAGCTTGTGTCCGCGCTGCGCCGTTGCCAGCCGCTTCTTCAGTGTAGTGAGCATCATTCTGGTTGGATTTACATTTAACCGTTCCATTCCGTTTCCTTTCTCACACTGTGAGTAACTTCCGGAAGTATCTGAAATTGTCTGTTTGTCCGCTGCCGCTTTGCAATTCATTCACGCAGCTGCGCAAGGTCTGCTCGTTAGTCCTCGCCCTGCATGATTTCACCAAGTCACGCGGCATACCTTGGACATTTCGCAAACATTCGTGCGAAATGTCAGCGAAGTATCTGCCTTGCTCGTTTGGGAAATCATCGGCAGTTCTGCGAAACCACTCGCAGTCCTTGCGCGGTACGTAATCACAGCCTGCAGAGCGCAAGCGGGCGCACGTCTATTTCAGATACTTTTCGATATACTCGTCTTTGATACGTTTCAGCTCGCTCTTCGGCAGCATCGCCAGCAGCTTCCAGCCGATGTCCAGCGTCTCCTCGATCGTACGGTCGGTATCGTAGCCCTGAGAAACGTATTCTTTCTCAAAGGCCTGCGAGAACTGCGCGTACATCAGGTCGACTTCGGTCAGCGCCGCTTCGCCCAGGATGGTCACCAGTTCCAGGCACTCTTTGCCGCGTGCGTATGCCGCGAACAGCTGGTTCATCGTATCGGCGTGATCCTCACGGGTCTTCCCCTTTCCGATACCCTTATCCTTGAGTCTGGACAGGGATGGCAGTACGTCGATCGGCGGCTGGATGCCCTTGCGGTAAAGGTCACGGCTGAGGATGATCTGTCCTTCCGTGATATAGCCGGTCAGATCCGGGATTGGGTGTGTCTTATCTTCTTCCGGCATGGTCAGGATCGGGATCATGGTAATGGAACCATCGTAGCCCTTCTTCCGGCCGGCTCTTTCGTACATGGTCGCAAGATCCGTGTACAGATAGCCCGGATAGCCGCGGCGTCCCGGTACTTCCTTCCGCGCCGCGGATACCTCACGTAGTGCCTCGGCATAGTTGGTAATATCAGTCAGGATAACCAGCACATGCATGCCGAGCTCAAAGGCCAGATATTCGGCTGCGGTCAGTGCCATACGCGGGGTCGCGATACGTTCGACCGCCGGGTCGTTTGCCAGATTCATGAACAGAACCGTTCGGTCAATGGATCCGGTGCGACGAAAGTCGGAGGCGAAGAATTCTGCCTCTTCATAGGTAATGCCGATCGCGGCAAAAACGACTGCAAAGTTTCCTTCGCCGCCTCTGACCTTCGCCTGACGCGCAATCTGCGCGGCGAGATCCGCATGCGGCAGGCCGGAGGCCGAGAAGATCGGCAGCTTCTGTCCTCTGACCAGGGTGTTCAGACCGTCTATTGCCGATACACCGGTCTGGATAAATTCGGATGGATAGTCACGGGCGGCCGGGTTCATCGGCAGGCCATTGATATCCAAGTATTTTTCAGCGATCAGGGCAGGTCCGCCGTCCTTCGGGCGACCCATACCGTCGAACACACGGCCGAGCATATCCGGCGATACCGCCAGCTGCGTGCCATGGCCGAGAAACCGGACGGTACTTTCCTTGAGATTGATACCGGCGGCGCTTTCAAACAGCTGCACCAGCGCATTCGATCCGTTGACCTCCAGCACCTTGCAGAGTCTTTTTTCACCAGTCGGCAGCAAAATCTCTCCCAGCTCATCATAGGTAACATTTTCAACGTCTTTGACGAGCATCAGTGGTCCTACGACTTCACGGATCGTTTTGTATTCCTTTATCATGCGAGCTGCTCCTCCTTCTGTACGATTTCATCAAATTCGGCAGTCATGTCCGCAAGGATCGCTTCGTACTGCTCCTG
>DJPG01000117.1:0-268 GCA_002439735.1 Firmicutes bacterium UBA6418
GCGATCGCTTCGATGCGCGCAAGGCCCTCTCCCTGCAGCACGCTGCCCCGGCGCAGAATATGCCGCAGCCTTACATAAGCAAGCATGTATTTCACCGCGAAAAAGACCACCCCCGCGGTATACAGCGCAAAGAGCCAGCCGCTCACGGTCGTCGGCATCTCCTTTACAAACGGCAGCGGGAAATAGACCTGCGTAAAGCTGAAATCCCCGCACCAAGCCTTGAGCATCTCGATCGGGACCTGCCAGTGAAAGAACAGATACCGTCCGC
>DJPG01000117.1:332-9298 GCA_002439735.1 Firmicutes bacterium UBA6418
GCAAACTGCCACTTCGGCGGCAGTTTATCCCGAAACAGCGCCTTGAGCAGGAGCAGCAGCGCGGCTGCCCCGGAGGCCGTCAAGGTCTGCAGTAAAAACGCCCACAGATCAAACATCGGCTACACCTCCATTTCGTCCAACAGTCTGCGCAGGCTCTCCCGCTCCTCAGGCGTGATCTTTTCTTCTTTCAAAAATGCGGCAATCAGGTCTCCCGTGGAACCGCTGTACACACGCTCTACGAAGCTCCTGCGTTCCTGCTTCCGGCAGCTCTCCTGATCCGGCACCGCGCGATAGCGGTGCGGCGCAGCAGCTTTATCGATCGCCACCAGCCCCTTCGCCTCCATGCGCGTCAGGTAAGTCAATACCGTATTGCGATTCCAGCCGGTCTCCGGCTGCAAAAGCTGTACCAGTGTCCCCAATGCCGCGTCGTCTGTTTCCCAAAGCGCGCGTAATACCGTCCATTCTCGTTCCGATAGCTTCATCTTCTGTCCTCCCACAGTTGTAGTATTGTTTTTTATATACTACAACTGTAGTATGTATTTGTCAACCCCTATTCTTTCATCGCAGGATCCACACCGATACATGACACAGCAGGAGCGGTCAAACGCTCCTGCTGTGTCATGTGTTTTTTGAGTGTCTTACTTACTGTTTGCCGCCTTGCGCGCGCCTTTCTGTTTACGGCGCAGCCACCGGGCAAAAATGATGATCGCTATAGCTGCAAGCGCGATGATTACCAGGATCATCGTGCGGTTCGATGACGGATAAACATCATGGATATTTTCGCTCGTAAGCCCATCCGTCAACCGATACAGATTGATCGTATCGATGAAATCCCCCTGCAGGATTCTTCCGTCACCATTGTCCAGTTCTTCGCCGCCCATGGCAACCGAATAAAACACCAGACCGTCCCGCTCCATGCATCCAGAAAAGCAATAGCCCGCGGCCGGTGTGGATCCGGTTTTTACACCGGTCATATAAGCACTGTAGGGGCTTTCGTAGCGATCATCCGGAAACTTGACGCGATTGGTGCTCTCGTACGTAAATCCGACATCCCGTACGTTGGATGGCGGGATCATGCCGGACTCAAAGCTGACACACTCCCGGAACTTGTCAAAGGACATCGCGTATTCACAGATTTTAACCATATCCGAAACGGTAGTAACATGTCCGTTCCCGCTCAATCCGGTTGGATCCGCGAACTGCGTACTTTCGCATCCCAGACTTTTTGCTTTCTCATTCATCCGCTCTACGAATTTACCCATATCGCCGGACAGTTCAAAGGCAAAGGCGGTCGCTGCTTCATTGCCGGAAGGAATCAACAAATATTTCATGCAGTCTTCAAAGGAGATAATTTCTCCTTCCAGGAGATGACGCTGCGGCTCCATATAGCTGCAGTAATACGGACTGACTGCGCGCTTGTCGACCGTGAGCGTGCCCTCCAACTGCGGATTCTCTTCCAGAACCAGAATCGCGGTCATGACCTTGGTCATGCTGGCAGGCGGAAGCTGCATATCTTCATTTTTGGCAAACAGAACGGTTCCTGTGGTTGCTTCATAGAGGATCGCTGCCTTACAGTGCGGCGCAAAATCGGTGTCTCCGGCTTTCAGGATTTTTCCGGCATCTGTGGTCGCATCCGCGCTCTGCTCCGGTGCGCTGCCAAATCCGTAGACTGTCGAAACGAGAATGACGCAAACGATCATCGCAGCTGCGGCGAACAAGCGCCCGGTCTTCCCTCGTTTCTTTGCTTGATCCTTTCCCTGTTGTATAGGTTTCTTCCTTTGTTGTTTCATGCTTCTCTCCATTCCGCCTTCGAACGGCAATTTTACTTTGAAATGATGCAGCATAGACGCAGCATAAATTCAGATTTTCTTCCGTAGGCTTTCCTTCAATCAAAATGGAGAGCAAAAAATATGCCATTTTGCGTCTCCCACAGAGTCCTCTCAAACTCCACTTTCCTTATTGCGCGTCTCTTTTTGACCGCTCGATAAATTGGATGTAATCACATTAAAACCGGTTGGTTTAATTAAAAATTCGGGCACCCGCATCAAGAACCGACAGCATCACGGCAGCGCGCCTCTAAAACCAAAGAAAATCCATTTGGCATACTACTTGCTTGTATCTTACTACGCAATAAGTCAACGCAAGCGTGTCCTACACGCTTTGCTGAATGGAGGTATAAAAAAGTCCTATGATTTTCCCGAAAAAATTACAAAAAGGTGATACGATCGGTATAGTTTCTCCGAGCTCCCAGGTATCCGCAGAACGTGTGACACAAGCCGAAAAAGCGTTAAAAGGCCTTGGCTTTCAAGTCAAGCTTTCTGACAACCATGCTTGCTGCAAGGGCGGCTATATGGCCGGCGAGGAATCCGTGCGCGGCACATGGATCAACCGTATGTTTGCCGACCCGGAGGTCGACGCGATTTTTTGTATGCGAGGTGGGGACGGCGCCAACCGTATCATTGATTTTATTGATTTGGATGTCATACGCAGCAATCCTAAAATTTTTGTCGGCTACAGCGATATTACCAGTCTACATCTTCTTTTTAATCAGGAATGTGACCTTGTAACCTTCCATGGTCCGATGGTCTCTTCCAACATCATCGATCATTTTGACGCAGAAACCTCTGCAGCCCTCTTCGCCTCTCTGACGGACGATACTCCGACTTATGCGTACAAGGCGCCAAAAGGGATGGAGCTTCAAGTCGCTCGACACGGAAAAGCCGAGGGCCTTATGACTGGCGGCAATCTTACCGTCATGTGCAATGCGCTTGGTACGTTTTATGATATGGATACCAAGGATAAAATTATCTTCATTGAGGAAATCGGCGGTCATATCGGGAATATGGATCGCTGCATTTATCAGCTCCGCAATGCCGGAAAGCTGGAAGACGCGGTTGGCATCCTGCTCGGACAATTCACCGAATGTCGCTATGAAACAGAGCATTACGATATGGTAAACATTCTTTTGGAAGCAACGGCAGATCTGAACCTTCCGATTCTGTACAACGTCCAGTCCGGACATGGTTTCCCGATGATCAACCTGCCGATGCACGCAAACTGCAGAATGGACACAGAATCCAAAACCATTGTCTTCGATATGAACAACTCTGTTCCGGTCTAAGCGTGTGCACCGGAGCAGGATGGCAAGCACAGCGGCCTCCTGAGGTTCCGCAAGGAATCTCTTTTATAATTCCAACATATTTGACAAATGAGCAAGAGCCGATTCTTTATACGCTGTCATGGCATATAAAAACCGGCTCTTGCTCTCTTTCGTCCTTGTTTTACTGCTGCTGATCCTTGTTCATACAGCAGTTTTTGTACTTCTTGCCACTGCCGCATGGGCATGGGTCGTTTCTGCCGACTTTCGGCATTTCGCGTCGAAAGGTTTCCGGCTTGCGCGCATCCTCCGGTTTCGGAGCCGCCTGCGGCATCCGTCCGGAACCGCTGCCGACGGACGGACCTCTGCGCACCATCGGGTGGGAAGCCTCATCCTGATAATCGTCCTTGCGACCTTCTCCATCCGCGATGACCTTCTTTCTCTGCGCAGAGGTGTTGATCGTCACGCTGAAGCAATACCTTACCGTTTCCTCCCGAATATCGCCGATCATCTCCTCAAACATGTCGAAGCCTTCGTTGGCGTAAGCGACCGCCGGGTCGATGTGTCCCAGCGAGCGCAGACCGATACCCTGCTTCAACTCATCCATGGCATCGATATGATCCATCCAGCGATTATCAACCACACGCAGCAGAATCATCTTTTCTATTTCCCGCATACGATCGGCGCCGATCTCAGCTTCTTTTTCATCATAAAGATGTTTGAAGATCTTTACAACGTCCGCTTCCAATCGTTCGGCATCTACACGCGAAAGCTCATCCTGCGTGTAGTGGATTCCGGTGAAGCGATCGGTCAGGCGCGCGAGATTTTTGTTGAGCAGATCGAAATCCCACTCTTCCGCAAACTTGCTGTCTACGGTGATCTGCAGCACGGTATTATGAATCAGATCCTCCATCATTTCCAGGATGTACTGCTTCAGATCTTCGCCAAACAGAACCCTGCGACGCTGATCGTAGATCACTTCTCTCTGCTTGTTCATAACGTTGTCGTACTGCAGCACATATTTACGAATTTCAAAGTTACGGCTCTCGACCTTTTTCTGTGCGTTCTCAATGGTCTTTGAAAGCATGCCTGCGGCAATCGGCTCATCCTGCATGCCGAAGCGTTCCATAATACCCTGTACGCGATCGCCGCCGAACAGGCGCATCAGATCGTCTTCCAGCGAAATGAAAAACTGGGTCTGACCCGGGTCTCCCTGACGGCCGGAACGACCTCGCAACTGGTTATCGATACGACGGGACTCATGCCGTTCGGTACCGATAATGCACAGGCCGCCGAGCGCTCTGACTGCTTCCTGTTCCGCGGAGCGCTCTGCCTTATATTTGTCCAGCAATTCCTTGAATACTTCACGCGCGTGCAGAAGCTCCGGATCGTCGCTGGTCACAAAGCTGGTGGCGAAGGAAATCTGCTCGTCGGTAAATCCCTTAGCCTTCATTTCCTTTTTTGCTTCAAATTCCGGGTTGCCGCCCAGAATGATATCAGTACCACGGCCGGCCATGTTGGTCGCGATGGTGACCGCGCCCAAGCGACCCGCCTCGGAAACGATCTCGGCTTCCTTTTCATGCTGCTTCGCGTTGAGGACGTTATGCTTAATGCCGCGTTTTTTGAGCATATTACTCAGGCGCTCCGAGATCTCGATGGAGATCGTACCCACCAGTACCGGCTGCCCGGTCTCATGCACTTCCGCGATCCGATCGACGATCGCGTGGAACTTGGCAGGCTCTTTGGCAAAGATCGCGTCATCCAGATCTTCTCGGATAACCGGTTTGTTGGTCGGAATCACCACAACATCCATATTGTAGATATCGCGGAATTCATCTTCCTCGGTCTTTGCCGTACCGGTCATACCGGCCAGCTTGTTGTACATTCTAAAATAGTTCTGCAGGGTGATCGTCGCCAGTGTCTTGGACTCGGAACGAACCAGTAGACCCTCCTTGGCTTCGATGGCCTGATGCAAACCGTTGCTGTATCTTCTGCCGAACATCAGTCGACCCGTAAATTCATCGACGATGACAATTTCGCCGTCCTTGACAATATAGTCGACATCCCGCTTCATGATCGCCTTTGCCTTGAGTGCTTCCACGACGTGATGGTTGATCTCCATGTTTTCCGGATCACCGAAGTTCTCGATCTTGAAGAACGCTTCCGCCTTGGAAACGCCTTGATCGGTCAAGCTGACGCGCTTTTCCTTTTCTTCGATCGTATAGTCGGCGTCTTCGCCCTCGTACAGGGTATTGACGAATTTGTTCGCGATCCGGTAAAGATCCGTCGATTCGTCGCCCTGTCCGGAAATGATCAGCGGCGTTCTCGCTTCATCGATGAGGATGGAGTCGACCTCATCGATGATCGCATAGTTCAAATCCCGCTGCGTCAGCTGATCCTTGTAGATCACCATGTTGTCCCGCAGATAATCAAAACCGAATTCGTTGTTAGTGCCATATGTAATATCCGCCTGGTAAGCGGCTTTTCTCGTCTTGTCGGAAATGCCGTGGATCACGCATCCGACCGTCAGCCCCAGGAAGGTATAGATCTTTCCCATCCACTCCGCGTCACGTTTTGCCAGATAATCGTTGACGGTGATAACATGCACGCCTCTTCCTTCGAGCGCGTTCAGATAGGTCGGCAGCGTCGCGACCAGTGTCTTACCTTCACCGGTTTTCATTTCGGCGATCCGACCCTGATGCAGAACAATGCCACCGATGACCTGCACGCGGAAATGCTTCATACCGACGCTTCTCCATGCCGCTTCCCGGCAGACCGCGAAGGCTTCCGGCAGGATGTCATCCAGGCTCGCGCCGTTTGCGAGACGTTCCTTAAATTCCGGTGTCTTGGCTTTCAGTTCCTCATCGGTCAGGTTCGCCATCCGACCTTCCAGCGCCATGACCTGATCCGCGATTTTTTCTACTTTTTTGACTTCCTTGGTGTTGAGATCCCCAAAGATCTTTTCCATAAAACCCATGCTGCAAAAGTCCCCTTTCTATTCATCTTTCGGCAGATCAGTCACAACCATGTTGATTTCCAGCGCCTTGCGGCTGTCTGCCTTTGTCACTTTTACTTCAAAACGCTTGTAGTCGGCTTCGTAGACAAAGCTGTCCCCCACACTCGGAAGCTTATCAAGCTGAAGCACAACCCAACCATTGACGGTTGTCGCGTCAATATCTTCTTCTACATCAAAGTAGTCGAACATCTTGTCCAGATTCGTGCTGCAAAGCACGCGGTAGGAGCCGTCCTGCTGCTGCACAATGTCCTGCAGCTGCACCGCGTCGTGCTCGTCATAGATCTCGCCGACCAGTTCCTCTATGATGTCCTCCATGGTCACCAGACCCGAGGTGCCGCCATACTCATCCACAATGATCGCAATGTGGGTCTTGCCCATTTGCAGCCTCTTCAGCAGCTGCGGGATCTTCATGGAGCCAGCCACAAAGATGACCGGCTTGACATAGGAAGAAATCGGCGTATCCGTTCCTTTAATAAAATTATGGAAATCTTTCTGGTTCAGCACGCCGACAATATGATCGAGGTCATCCTCATAAACCGGAAGCCTGGAGAATCCGGTGCTTAAGAAAAGCTCCGCGATCTCGTCTTTGCTGTCGTCGATCTCCACAGCCTTAATATCCACACGGGGCGTCAGCACATCCCATGCCTCCAGATCATTGAATTCGATCGCATTCTGGATCAGCTCACTCTGCTGTCCGTCAATGCCGCCCTCGGTTTCCGCCTCCTCAACCAGCGTCAAAAGCTCATCCTCGGTGATCGGCTTGGTATCGCCGGTGCGGAAGAGCAAGGCCAACAGCTTCTTCCAACCGCTGAAGATCCAGTTGATCGGTAACAGAATGATCATGAAGAATTTGAGAAGCGGCGCGGAAAACATGGCGAATCCCTCCGGATTTTCCTTTGCCAGACTCTTTGGCGAGATCTCTCCGAAGATCAGTACCACGACCGTTGTCGCGATCGTGGACACCGTTGCGCCGTAAACCGGATAAAGCTGCAGGCACAGTACCGTCGCCAGCGATGTCAGCGCGATGTTGACAATGTTGTTTCCTACCAGCAGCGTGGACAGCACGGTATCAAATTTTTCGGAAAGCTCAAACACATCGCGTGCTCTCTTGTCTCCGTCATTTGCCAAGTTTTTGATCCGGATGCGGTTTACCGATGTAAAGGCTGTTTCCGTTGCCGAAAAATAGCCGGAGAAAGCAAGCAGTACCACAATCCAGATGATTTTCGTTATCATAATTTTGTATCTTCCTTTCGCACACGACAAGTCGTCGTCCTACCCAGATTCTCATACAGTAATTATCTTACCACAGATTTCGCCGAAATTAAAGTGAAAAGCTTGTGAATTGCGTGCTTTAGCGGGTTCTTTTTCCCTGCGCTTTCGACAAATTTCGCGCGTGTCCGTTTGTCACCTTGTATAGTTTTGTCGGTTGACAATGAATTTCGGATGGTGTATACTCATTTTGTCGAACTTTGTACGAAAGGAGTTTCTCCATGTCAACCAAAACCGAACTGCTTGCCCTGCTCGGTCAGCAGGAAGGACGTTACGCGTCCGGCCAGGAGCTTGCCAACGCACTCGGTGTGTCGCGGAACGCGATCTGGAAAGCGGTCAAGTCTCTGCAGGAGCAGGGCTATCCGATCGAAAGCCTTCCCAGCACCGGCTACCGCTTGAAGCAGAAAGCCGATATTCTCACTAAAGAAGCCATTCAGGAGTCCCTTTGCCAGCCGATGAAACTGCATCTGCTGGACAAGGTGGATTCCACCAACAACTATGCCAAGAGGCTGCAGGATCTTTCTCTCCCGCAGCTGATCGTTTCCGAAGAACAGACGGCCGGCCGTGGTCGGCTGGGACGGAATTTCTATTCCCCAGCAGGAAAGGGCATCTATATGACACTTGCGTTTCGCCCGCAGCTGGCTCTCGATCAGGCCATGCTGGTCACCACGATGACCGCCGTCGCGGTCTGCCGGGCATTTGAAGCAACCACCGGCCTGCATCCGAAGATCAAATGGGTCAACGATATTTACCTGAACGAAAAAAAGGTCTGCGGCATTCTGACAGAAGCGGAGACGAATTTTGAAACCGGCCAGATCCAGAAGATAATCGTCGGCATCGGGATCAACTGCTTTGAAGACGACGCGATGCCGGAGGAGATCCGGGAAGTCGCGACATTTATCGATCAGCCGCAGAAGGCGTTTGAGCGCAGCGCCCTGATCGCCGCGATCGCAAACGAGTTCTTTGCGATGCTCGCGGATTTTGACCGAACCCGGATCATCCGCGACTACCGCGCGCGTTCTTTCCTTTTAGGCGAGCAGATCCTGATCTTTAATCCGGCGATCGCCCGCGCCATCGGCAGACCCGAAAACCGGCTGTCCGAAGGCATCCGCGCACGCGCGATCGATATCGACGAAAACGGCGGCCTGGTCGTGGAATATCTTGAGGGCCGCAAATCCAGACAGATGGAAACACTCACAACAGGCGAGGTATCCATCCGAAAAATCTACTAATCAACGAGGCAAAAAAAATGAACAAAAAAAAGAATGTAACAACCGTACATCCGAATCTGCCGCTCTCCGACAGTGCTTCCGCAAGCACCGCAGAACCCGCAAAAAAAAGAACCGGCGACATCTATCCGCTCGTTTTATGCGGAGTTTTCGCCGCGGTCATGGTCATCTGCTCACAGATCGCCATTCCGCTTCCGTCCGGCGTTCCGATCAATCTGGCCATACTCGGCGTCCTGCTGTCCGCTGGCTGCCTGGGTGTCCGGTACGGCATGATCACACAGATCATCTATATTCTGCTTGGCTGTGTCGGCATCCCCGTCTTCGCGGGATTTTCCGGCGGTCTGCATGTGATCGC
>DJPG01000117.1:9327-9584 GCA_002439735.1 Firmicutes bacterium UBA6418
CCGACCGGCGGCTATATCGTCGGCTACATCCTCTGCGCAGGCGTCGTCGGTTTCATCGCCTCCCGCACCAGATCCTCCTGGGCTCTGGTCGGCGCCATGATCCTGGGCGTCCTCGTCTGCTACGCCTTCGGCACCCTCTGGTATGTGCACCTCATGGACATCACCTTCACCGTCGGCCTCGCGCAATGCGTCATCCCATTCCTGCCGTTCGACGCCGTCAAGATCGCACTCGCAGCCCTGCTCGTACAGCGCCTGCG
>DJPG01000137.1 GCA_002439735.1 Firmicutes bacterium UBA6418
ACGGAACTGTATCACGAGGACTTTGATTAATCCTTGCGTATTTTTAGAGTATTGCTTCAAAAACGCAACGGTCGACAAAATTCGACCGCTTTCGCTATGCCAAAATCGGCTTGTCTTACGTTTTTGAGAGAGTCTTTCCGAAAAATCCAACACAGCAGTTCTCCGCGCATGTGTTTTCCCATGCCTACGGCAGGTGTGATCAGCTAGCAAGCAGGGGAGAGTCCGCTTGCGGACTCTCCCCTGTTTCATATGGTATTATTTCTGTTACAGGTAGTTTGACGGGTTGACGTTGGAGCCGTTCTTGAAGATCTCGAAGTGGCAGTGTGCGCCGGTGCTTCGTCCGGTGCTGCCGACTGCGCCGATCTTCTGTCCCTGGTATACCTTCTGTCCGGCGGTTACGCTGATGCTGCTGCAATGTGCGTACAGGGTCTTGAATCCGCCGCCGTGGTCGATGACGATACGATAGCCGTATGCGCCGGACCAGCCTGCCTTGGTGACAGTACCGCCGTCCGCCGCGCGGATCGTTGTGCCGGTCGGTGCCGCATAGTCCAGGCCATAGTGCCATCTGCCCCAGCGAGGTCCGTATCCTCTGTATACGCCGGCACTGACCGGACGGATGAAGCGGCCGGTGCCTTTCGTCGGCGGTACGGTCTTGGTACCCTTGACTACAACCTTGGATACCGGCTCTTTGATGGTCTTCACGCTCAGATCTTCGCGTTTTACGGTTTTGCCGTTCTGCTTGGTCAAACGCGCGGTAACCTTGGCTTTTCCCTTTTTCCCTGATCGGGTGACAACGGTCTCGCCCTTGTAGTAGGAGGAGGATTTTTTGTACTCCGTATCGTAGGCGATGGATTCCGCGAAGGTTGTGATCTCGACAGTTTCAACGGTCAAAAGCGGTACCTCCTGCTGCGTGACGAATTGATCGCCCACATGCAGAACCATGGTATCCTTGATCCTTGGATTCATCTCTTTCAGTTCGCTGAGGGTCACACCCAGCTTATCGCAGATTCCGTAAAGGGTATCCCCTTCGACAACCTTATAGGTCTTCTTTTGCTGGCCACCGCTCTTGAGCTTCTTGATCGCTGCGGCTTTACTGCTGACATTCGCCAGTGTGGTATTGTAGGCTTCGATCTTGATGTCCTCCGCGAAGCCGACGCTTTCGTATTTTTTCCTGCTGCTTTTGTCGCCGGTGTACATCGCGAGGATCGAGTCGAGAACATCCTGCGCGATCTTTTCACTTTCGACGGTTGCCATTCGTTCTCCATTGACATTGATCGCGTATGCCTGTGCCTGAATATCACCCATGTAGGTGAAACGGCGCAGTACGGTGTCCGGATCATCGATCTCTTTGCCGAATTTGAGTACCGGTGTGAACGTGATATCAGTTTCCGGATCAATGACGATGTTGGAGCCGTATTCCTGCGAAAGCTCTTCGCTGACCATGTCGAGGATTTCCAGAACGTCCTGCTGTTGTTTTACAATTCCGAGGGTTCTGCCGTTATAGGCATACTCGTAGTCAATGCTGGATGCGTAAAGGGCCACGCCGCACACGCCGACGACCAGCACCAGAGCGGCATTCTTGACGATTTCCTTACGGTGCTTGAGAATGCTCATGCGTGTATCGTGCATCCGCCGCGCGATGGTGACAAAAGACTTGGCGAGGAACCACATGAGGACATCCGCGCTCTTATCATAGGCGGTCATCATATTCGCGCAAGCATCGATAAGCTTATCGCCCTGCTTACGGAAGAACGGTCCTGCCTGATCCAGCAATTTGTCCGTTTCCTCTACAAGCCGCGCAGCCGTTTCGTAGATCAGCTGCTCACCGTGCTTGTTTGTTTGTTTCTTTTTTGCCATAATTCTGCTTCTCCTGTTCTTTGTCCGGCGCAGCTGCACCGCTGTCCGTTTTCATCGAATCCGGTGTCGCCGCACTTTTCACAGGAATACCGCACGTCGGTATAGTCGAGCGGATAATTGTTTTCGGTCAGAAGAAACGCGCGTTCTTCCTCCAGCTCTCGCATCTGCTGCCGGATCTGCGCCTTCTGGGCGGCATTCATGCCGGTCAGCATCCCGCGCGCCAGCCTGCTGCCAAGCTCGCCGCGCATCGTATCAATCTGTTCGATACGAGGAAGCTTTTGATAAACCTCCTGTCGGTGTTCCTGTGCTTTTTTCTCCGCTTGTCCGCGAAGAAATTCATAATATTTATTCAAAACAGCCTGTGTGACTGTCACTTTCTGATTGACATCAAGACCGCGCGCCTTCGCTTCTTCGTACCAGTTCTCCAGCACCTTGTTTACATAGCGCAGATTCGGATTGGCCGTAGAAAGCGTCCGGTCGCATGCTTCCAGCACGCGCTCCATTTCGTAATGCATATCCTCAAACCAGGTATCCATCATCCGCTTTTCCGCTTCGGTAGCGCCGCGGTTCATACCCAGGGACTGCAACACGCGCTTATACCGCGCCTGCCGGATACCGGCTTCTTCGAGAAACGCATCCACATCCTCTGCGGTCCGCAGTCCTCGTTCCGACCAGCCCATCACTACTTTCTTGATATAGGCAAGTCCGGTCTTTTGCCGCTGGCTGCAATAGGCGAACGCTTTGAGAATCAGTTCCTTGCTGGTATCAAAATCTTTTTCCCAGGAAAGGATCTCCGGCAGTTCCTTCTGCGGATCGAAGAGTCTTCCGGTGCAGTTTTCGAGATCACGGATGAAATCTTTTACGGTATGATCGCACAGCTTTTCGGTGATCTGTCCGACGCTCTCTTCTGCCGACTGCAAGGAATTTTCCTGTTCCTCCGCGCTTCCGTACATCATCGCGCGCAGATTCCGGAACTCCACATCGCAGAACCCTTGCGGATCGGCGGCAGTTTCCCGTCTGTGGCAACGGACGATGCCCATCTCTTCCCAGTATTTCCATGCCTGTCCGACGGCCTTCTCCGGCAGCCGCAGCTGCTTGGCAAGCGTCGCGTCATCCATAGCTGCGCCGGTCTGCGCGTAAAGCAATCCGTAAAGATAGACCTTCACATAATCTCCGGGCGCACCCGGCATGTATTCATTGATAAAAATATTCTCTACATCGGTGGAAAACAGGTAAAAGTCTTTCACCTTTGCCTTCTTAAAGCTCATAGTTTCCTTATCTGCTGCGATTTACAGCGCCTTGTCGCTGAATTTGGTGTATCTGGCTACCCAGGTCAGCTCTATTTTATCGGTCGGGCCGCTTCTGTGCTTCGCGAGGTTGACCTCGCAGACGCCCGGCTTTTCGGTATTTTCGTTATAGTAGTCATCCCGATACAGGAAAATGACGATGTCCGCGTCCTGTTCGATCGAGCCGGATTCACGCAGGTCGGAAAGCATCGGACGCTTATCCTGCCGAAGCTCCGGCGCTCTGGAAAGCTGCGAAAGCAAAATGACCGGACAGTTCATTTCTCTGGCCAGCAGCTTCATGTTCCGGGATAACGCACTGATTTCCTGCTGACGGTTGTCGGTTTTACCCTCGAAGGTCATCAGCTGCAGGTAATCGACCACGATCAGGTCCAGACCCTGTTCGGCCTTGAGTCGTCTGCATTTGTTGCGCATTTCCATCAGTGAAATGCCCGGCGTATCGTCGATAACGATTTTGGAATTGTTCAGTTCGTCTACGCCCATGGAAACACGATCCCAGTCCTTGCGATCCAGGTCGCCCTGCTTCAGCTTCTGCATTTCCACGCGCGCCTGCATAGCCAAAAGTCTCTGACCGAGCTGTTCCTTGGACATTTCCAGGCTGAAAATGATCGCCGAGGTTCCGTGCTTGACTGCGCTCTGCTGTGCGATGTTCAGCGCGAAAGCGGTCTTGCCCATGCCGGGACGTGCCGCGACAATGATCAGGTCGGATCGCTGCAGACCGCTGGTCTTTTCGTCCAGATCGTGAAAGCCGGTCGGGATACCGGTGATCTTGTCCTTATTCTGTGAGGCCGCGTCGATGATGCGCAGATTTTCGAGCAGCACATCCTGGATCTTCGTATAGTCGTTTTTTTGCCGCATCTGCGCGATCTTAAAAATACCGCTTTCGGCATAGTCAAGGATCTCCCGTGTTGCCATCTTGCCTTCGTATCCCTTTTCCGTAATGTCCTCGGAGGTGCGGATCATCTGGCGCATAATGGCTTTTTCGGCAACGATCTTCGCATATTCTCTTCCGTTGGCGGTCGCCGGAACCTCTGCGGTCAGTGTCGCGATATAGGCTCTTCCTCCGATCATATCCAGCGAACGCCGACTTTTCAGCTCTTCGCAGACGGTAAGCATATCGACGGCGCTGTTCTTTCGATACAGCTCCCAGATTGCCCGGAATATTTCTTTGTGTTTTTCGTTGTAAAAATCATCCTCTTTGACTTCCTCCAGAATATCAAAGAGGACTTCCTTGTTGAGCATTGCCGCACCGAGGACGGAGCGCTCCGCTTCCTCGTTATGCGGAGGGATCCTCTCTATCATATCAAATTCCTGCCCTTGTTTCGTGTTTATTTCTTGAAGCTTTTGTAAATTCTTGTTTTACTCTGCCGTGATCTCCACGTTCAGCTTGCCGGAAACCTCCGGATACAGCTTGACATCCACGGTCACGTTGCCGGTCTGCTTGATCGGACCGTCCAGCTGGATCTTTTTCTTGTCCACCGTGATTTTATATTGCTCCTGCAGTCTTTCGGCGATATCCTTGGACGTGATGGAGCCGAAGACTTTGCCGTTTTCGCCGGCTTTGGCCTGGATCTTTACGGTCACGCCCCGCAGTTTTTCAGCCAATGCCTGCGCGGCTGCTTTTTCTTCTGCTTTTTTCTCTGCCGCGATTGCCTTTTGCTTTTCGAGGCTGCGGATATTGCCCTCGGTCGCTTCAGTCGCGTAGCCCTTCGGTAGCAACAGGTTTCTTGCGTAGCCGTCGCTGACTTTTACGACCTCGCCGGCTTTGCCGGTTCCTTTTACGTCTCTATTCAAGATTACGATCATCTTTGTTTACCTCCATAATATCCATAATTTTTTTGATGGTGTCCTCCACGGTCGCGTCGACCTGTGCGGCTGCTGTGGTCAAATGTCCGCCGCCTCCAAATTTTTCCATAATCAGCTGTACGTTGATATCGCCCAGAGATCTTGCGCTGATAACGGTTTTTTCGGCATCATTTCTGGCAGCTACAAAGGATGCTTTCACACCCTTGACCGTCAGGAGCTGATCCGCGATCTGCGCACACAGGAGCTGCGCGTCGTTTCCTTCTTTTTTGCAGACGGAGATCGCAATGCCGCCGTCAAAGATCTGCGCGGTAGTGATGGCTTCTGCTTTTAGACGCACACTCGTAAAGTCCTCCTGGAAGAAGCGTTTCACTTCCGTCGGATCCGCGCCCTGCCTGCGCAGCCACGCAGCCGCTTCAAACGTTCGCACGCCGGTTTTAACGGAAAATCCATTGGTGTCAATCGTCATGCCTGCCAGCAAAGCTTCTGCTTCCAGCTTATTGAGACTTTTTTTACTGATCATATATTGCAGGATCTCCGCGACCAGCTCCGATGCGGAGGATGCATAGGATTCCATGTAAGCGAGTACCGGATTTTCGATGCACTCTTCCATCTTGCGGTGATGATCGATCACGACCACGCGTTCGCAAAGCTGCAAAAGCCGCGGACATTGTACCAGGCTCGGTCTGTGGGTATCGGTGACGATCACCAGACTTTCCTCGTCTGCCAGCCCGATCGCTTTTTCGGAAGTGATGAATTGATAGCGATCGCTTTCCTTTGCCTGTCGAAAAATTTCCTGCAGGCTTTCGTTGACATCATCGATCACGATATATGGTTCTTTTTCACACAGCAGGCACAGCCTTGTGACACCGAGCGCGGAGCCGAAGCTGTCCATATCCGGATTGGCGTGACCCATGATAAAAATCTTTTTTGACTGGTCGATCAGCTGCTTGAGCGCGTGACCGACGATTCTGGATTTTCCTTTATTGCTTTTTTCTACGGTTTGCAGCTTCCCGCCAAAATATTCGATCTTGAGATTGCGCTTTACGACTGCCTGATCACCACCGCGTCCGAGTGCCAGATCCAGAGCCGCGTCTGCATAGGACTCAGTCTGTGACAGATTTTTTCCGCCGACCCCGACGCCGATGCTTAGGCTCGCCGGAAAATCCGCGCCGGTTTCCAAATGCCGCACCTCATCGAGAATATCAAATTTGACTGTTGTCATCCTGTCCAGATACTGCTGTTCAAACCACATGATATAGGCGCTGTTACGCACGCGGCTGACCGACGCGCTGATCTTGCCGGCCCATTTGCGGATCAGCTGATCGATCTCGCCCGAGAGCGCGAGGCGCGGCGCGGAGCCGGCATTGCTGATCAATTCATCATAGTTATCGATCTGGATTTTGGCGACACACGGTCTTTCCGCATTGTAACGGTCCTTCAGTTCTTCTAAATTCGTTACATCATAAAAGAATACGGTCAGATTGTCTTCGTCTCCTTCACTTTTCTGCGCGACGAGCTTAAAAACTCGATCGTTTCGCTTGATGACCGGGCAGATATCGTCCTGCAAGGACTGATAAAGCTCTGCCATTTTGACACCGGTCAGCGCGAAGAAATCTCCGTCCAGAATATCATCGTATAAAAAGACCTGACTGATCTGTCGGCTTGCTCCGATGACCTTTCCTTGCGCATTGATGATGCAGATAGGCAGCGGAACAGACAATACAGCTGCATTCCTCCTGTTTTCCGTTTTTTCCATCTCACATTTCCTCTGTCGAATCTACCTGGATTTTTCTCACTTGTATTTTATCAACTTATGCTTATAACATCAGTTCTGCCGTCGCATCCTGCTCGGCAATCACTGTGTAAGGACATTATATCATAAAATTGACGTAATTTCATCTACTAAATATAGGGGGCTCTTGGATCGTTTTCAGTTTTCCACCACATTTCGCACAGCGATAACGACCGGGATCGCGCGTCAGCGGACAAGCACGTCTGCGCACAAGGATCGCGCCGCAGCCCCGGCATTGCAGGAAATACTTTGCAGTTTCCGGTTGGCGCGGGGGATCGGTTGTTGGAAGCCCCATTGCTTTGTCTGAGGTCGTGGTGGCGATCGCATAGCCATAGGCTTGATTCATGCGGCGCGCGTATGTTTTCCATTTCTTTCCATGATTTTGACATTCCGGGCAAGTATGAAGAATTTCATGTGCAAGGATTTCTCGGATCTTATCCTCTCGACACGCGAGCACTTTCGCGGATAATTCAATGGTGAAGGTGGCTTGGCCGCAAAAATTCTTTTGGCTGCGGCAACAGCCAAAGCGCCGTTTGGCGCGTGGATTGATCCTGACCTCGGCGGCGATCGTTCCCAGTGGGATCCGCAGTACCTCTGCTTCTGCGATCACTTGTCGCAGGAGCTGATTGATTTTTTCCTGTTCGTTTTTCATTTTATCCTTTAAGTAAGCAGCCCCTGTCATAGGGGCTGCTTGGCTGATTCTATGTTTCACATGAAACACTGGCCTTTAAGCAAGTGATTTCAATAGTTCGATCAATCTCTCCAATTCATCGGCACCAAAAAATTCGATTTCGATCTTTCCTTTTTTTCCGGTCTGATGAATGTTGACTCTTGTTCCCAAAACTTCTTTTAATTCTTCTTCGACGCGGGCTTCATTCGGATTTTTTATTTTTTGAGCCGGTTTTCGCTTTTGGCCTTTGGTGAGATGATTGACAAGCTGCTCGGTTTCTCTCACCGAAAGGGATTCTTTCAGGATCCTTTCACACAGCTTTTCCTTGACCGCGTCATCTTCGACGCCCGCCAACGTCCTTCCGTGCGCTGCTGACAGATTTCCCTGCGCGATCTGCGCGACGATATCTTCCGGCAGTTTTAACAAACGCAGCGCATTCGCGATATACGGACGGCTTTTTCCGACGCTTTTGGACACCTGCTCCTGTGTCATGCCGAAGGTTTGCATCATACGCTGCAGTCCCTCTGCTTCTTCAATCGGGTTGAGATCCTCCCGCTGCATGTTCTCGATGATCGCGAACAGCATATTCTGTTCATCGGTCAGTTCCCGAACCAGACAAGGAACCTGAGCAAGTTCTGCTTTTCTGGCTGCCCGCCATCTTCTTTCACCGGCGACGATTTCATATCCGTTTTCGCATTTGCGGACAACGATCGGTTGAATGATTCCATGTTCCTTAATGGATGCGGCCAATTCTTCAATTTTATCTTCCTGAAAGGTCTTTCGCGGCTGATTGAGGTTTGGCATGATATCGTGAATCTTGATATACTGCACCTCATCGCCGACGGTCGTTTTGATATTTTGTTTTTTCGGTGTTTTCTTGCTTTCTTCTGTGTCCGTTGTATCTATGACAGGAACCGCATCCGCAAACAACGCATCCAGTCCGCGTCCCAGACCACTTTTTTTTGCTGCGGCCATGCTATTCTTCCTCGCTTTCCAGGTCTAAAAATTCTTCCGCGAAATCCATATAGGCTTCGGCGCCCTTTGATTTCGGATCATACTGTGTGATCGGCATGCCGTAGCTCGGAGCTTCTGCAAGACGCACGTTCCGCGGAATCACAGTCGCGTAGACTTTTCCGCCGAAATAGCGTTTTACCTCCTGTACGACCTGCAGCGATAAATTGGTTCTGCCGTCAAACATACTCAGGATAACGCCTTGTATCTGTAACTCCGGATTCAGGCTCTTTTTAACCAGTTCGATTGTGCTCACGAGCTGGCTGACGCCTTCCAGTGCGTAGAATTCACATTGTATCGGAATCAGAACGCTGTCCACAGCCGAAAGCGAATTGATGGTGAGCAGTCCCAGCGACGGTGGACAGTCGATAAATATGTAGTCATAATTATCTTTGATCTTATCCAAACCGTTTTTTAAGGTTCTCTCCCTCCCCTCGATCTCCACCAGTTCTACCTCCGCGCCTGCCAGATCCACACTGGCCGGGATCAGATCCAGATTTTCAACATCGGTTTTGATGATTGCTTTACGCGGGTCAAAATTCTTGTCGATCAAAATATTATATATGGTGTATTTCAGATTCTTTTTGGAAACACCGATGCCGCTGGTTGTATTGCCCTGCGGGTCAATGTCCAGAATCAATACTTTTTTTCCTTTCAAGGCAAGGCAAGCGGCCAGATTGATATTCGTTGTTGTTTTGCCGACCCCGCCTTTCTGATTAAAAATTGCGATTGCTTTTCCCAAAATATTTCCTCCCCATGTCGAAGTGATAGGACTATTATACATCAATTTTTTTGTTTTGGCTACTGTTTTATTCTTTTCCTTATTCAAAAAAGCAACCGTATCAAAAGGAGACAGATGTTTCACGTGAAACATCTGTCTCCTTTTGGAATGATGATTTTGACTTCAAGGAATTCTCCCATATCATTTTGCGTGAATTTCGCGTTCTTTTCCAGACATTTGACTTGGTTAAACGCTTTTTTTAGCGTGTTAAGATAAATCTTATAGTTGATGTGATGAATCCGATCCCGGTTCTTATCCTGCCTGGAGCGTCCGTCCAATAGATCATCAATCAACTTTTCGGTCTGCTTGACGTTCAGATGATTATGTACGACGCGCTCCAATACACGCTTACGATCCGATGCAGCACTCAATTTGAGCAACGCTCTGGCATGTCGTTCCGTCAGTTTGTTGGAAAGAATCATCTCTTGCATTTCTTCCGGTAAGGTCAGAATGCGAATCTTATTCGAAATTGTTGATTGTTGTTTGTTTACTTTTTTTGCAATATCTCCCTGTGTAAGATGGAAGTCCTCCATCAGCTTTTGATAAGCTCTGGCTTCCTCCAAAAAATTCAGGTCTTCCCTCTGGACATTCTCAACCAGCGCGATCAGCGCCGCTTCTTTTTCGGCAAGATCCTTGATGATGACCGGAACCCGTTCCAGGCCCGCGCGTCTCGCGGCGCGAAAACGCCGTTCGCCGGCAATCAGGATGAAGGTGCGGTTTTCTCCTCTTTTGACAAGCAGTGGCTGCAGCACACCGTATTCGCGGATCGAGCCGGTCAGCTCTTCAAGTTCCTCTGCGGTAAAAATTTTTCGTGGCTGCTGCGGATTGGTTCTTATCATCGATAACGGAATCTGTACAACTTTCATACTTTCTCCTTTCTCTATCAGATCACACACACTTTCTGATAGGGAAATCATAACATTTCCCACGAGCGAATTGCAAAGTTTCGTGTAACAAAAAACCCTTAAAACTTCTATTTTAAGGGGTCTTTCGACGGAGTTCCCGCTTTTCTCGGGTATTTTTGCGGGGTTTCCTTTACTTTTTGTATGATCAAAATATTATGATCCAGTCCGTAATCCGCGAGATTACAGCTGCGGATCGCAGTCAGATCACCGCCGAGTATACGGATGGCTTTCTCAGCTTCCTTCGCTTCGGCTTCTGCGTCCGGTCCCTTGTAAGCGAGCAGCCAGCCGCCGGTTCGGATAAACGGCAGGCAGTATTCTGCCAGCACGGCGGTATTGGCGACTGCGCGTGAAACACAAAGATCGAACTGCTGCCGATATTTTGGATCAGCGGCTAGATCTTCCGCTCGGCCGTGAAGCGTCGTGACATTGTGGATACCGGCCGCTGCGCAGAGCGCGTCAATGATTTTCAAACGTTTCTGCAAAGAATCAATCAGGGTATATTCCTTGTCTGGTGAGAGAATCGCCAGCGGTACGCCGGGAAATCCGCCGCCGGTGCCGACATCGACAACGGTTCCGGCTTGTCGAAATTCTTCAAATCCGCAGCAGATCACCGAGTCAATGAAGTGCTTGATCACAAATTCTTCTGGATCTGTGATGCGAGTCAGATTGACCTTTTCATTCCATTCTAAAACACCATCCATATAAGATGTAAATTGCGCAAGCATCTGCGGTTCATAGGCGATGTGCAGCTTTTGCAGTGCTTTTTCTAATTCTTTCATGCTCTTTTAAGCCTTTCCTCTTCTCCTCTTTTCCAGATGGATCAGCAAAACGTTGATATCCGCAGGGGAAACGCCGGAGATTCTTGACGCCTGTCCGACCGATGCCGGGCGGATCTGGCTGAGCTTTTGGATAGCTTCCTTGCGGAGTCCTTCGAGACTTTCGTAATCCAGGTCTTCGTCCAGCATCTTGTTTTCGAGTTTATGGTAGCGCAGGATTTGCTGCTGCTGTTTTTGGATGTAGCCCTCGTATTTGATCTGGACTTCCAGCTGCGCGATCGCGTGCTGCGAAAGCTGCGGTCGGGTCTTGTCGTCGATCTCGGCCAGATCCTCGTAGGTGATCTGCGGGCGCTTGAGTAATTCCGCAAAGCTGATGCGGCTTGCGACAGGCGTGGTTCCGTGTGCCTCCAAAAAAACGTTGACCTCCTTCGGCGCGGCGGTTTTTTGGCTCAAACGCTGCATTTCCGCTTCGACTGCCCGCTTCTTTGCCAGATAACGCTGATATCGCGCTTCTGTTGCCAGTCCTATACTGTAAGATTTTTCCGTTAATCGCTGATCTGCGTTGTCTTGCCTCAGAACCAGTCTATATTCCGCTCTGGACGTCATAATTCTGTAAGGTTCATTGGTACCTTTGGTCACGAGATCGTCGATGAGAACGCCAATATAAGCCTCGTCTCTTCCGAGCACGAACGGATTTTTTCCAGAAATTTTCAGTGCCGCGTTGATCCCGGCCATTAAACCCTGGGAGGCTGCCTCTTCGTAACCGGAGCTGCCATTAAATTGACCCGCGCAGAAGAGATTCTCGATCGTGCGATATTCCAGATTCAGCTTCAGATCCTGCGGATCGATGCAGTCATATTCGATGGCGTAAGCCGGTCGCGTGATGCGAATATTTTCCAGTCCAGCGATCGTACGATAAAAAGCAAGCTGTACATCCTCCGGCAAACTGG
This sequence comes from Firmicutes bacterium UBA6418, assembly GCA_002439735.1. Taxonomy (GTDB): domain Bacteria; phylum Bacillota; class Clostridia; order Peptostreptococcales; family Anaerovoracaceae; genus CAG-238. The sequence continues at coordinate 11,853 of DJPG01000137.1, forward strand.
AGGACATACCCTGGATATACATTTCCTCCGTATCCAGTCCTTCCGGTTCGATAAAGGTCTGGTGCCGTTCTTTATCTGCGAAACGGTTGACCTTATCTTCGATCGACGGACAATAACGCGGACCGATGCCCTCGATCTGGCCACCGAACAAAGCCGACCGATGAAAATTTTCGCGGATGATGCGATGGGTTTCCGCATTGGTGTAAGTCAGCCAGCAGAGCGCGCGATTTTCGCCGATGTCGTCACTCAGAAAGGAGAACGGCACGATTCTTTCGTCGCCCTCCTGCGGGATCATCTTGCTGTAATCAAGGCTACTGGCCAGACATCTTGCCGGTGTTCCGGTCTTGAAGCGGCGCAGCCTCATGCCGTGCTTTTTGAGGTTGTCGGCAAGTTCGTTCGCCGGCGCGAGACCGTTCGGACCGCTGGCGTATGCGCTGTCGCCGATAAAGATCTTGCCGCGCAGGAAGGTGCCGGTCGCCAGTACGACGGCCTTGGCCGTATAATACGTATGTGTCTTGGTTTCCACACCGCAGACTTTGCCGTCCTCGACAATCAGATCGGTCACTTCGCCTTGCTTCATATCCAGATTCGGCTGCCGCTCAATGGTCTTTTTCATTTCGGTATGGTAACGGTGTTTGTCAGCCTGCGCGCGCAAAGAATGAACCGCAGGTCCTTTGGCAGTATTAAGCATCTTGCTCTGAATAAAGGTTTTGTCAATGTTGATCCCCATCTCACCGCCGAGCGCGTCGATCTCCCGCACCAGGTGTCCTTTGCCGGTGCCGCCGATGGACGGGTTGCAGGGCATCATGGCAATCGCCTCCAGATTGATAGAAAACATCAGAGTCTTTTTTCCCATCCGCGCCGCGGCGAGCGCTGCTTCACAGCCTGCATGACCGGCGCCGACAACGATCACATCGTAATCGCCCATCAAAATTCTTTCCATAGCTTTTTCATCTTTCCTTTACAGACTCTTCCGGAAGTGCAGTCTTATTTTCCGAGACAGAATCTTGCGAATACTTCTTCTATGATATCATCACCGACTGCTTCACCGATGATCTCGCCAAGGCGTTCATAGGCGTGGTTGACGTCAATTTCTAAAAATTCCAGCGGCTGCTGTTGCTCCGCCATACCGATCGCATCGGCGAGTGACTGTCGGGCTTCTTCCAACAGCGAAGTATGACGCACATTGGTGACCAGCACGCTGTCCTGCTGTTTGACCTTCCCGCCGTAAACCAGATTCTCGATCGCATCTTCAATCTGCTCGATGCCGCTGTACTGTCCGACCGCAGCTTCCACAATCACGGCCTGCGGCAGCATTGCGCGGACTTCCTGCGGATCGATCGCTGCAGGCAGGTCGGTTTTGTTGATCACAACGATGACCTTTTTATGATCCAGATGGCGAATAATCTCAAGATCTTCTTCCTCCAGCGGCACGCTGCGGTCAATCATGAAAATGACCAAATCCGCGCGCTGAAAGGATTGCTTGCTTTTTTCGATTCCGATTCTTTCAATTTTATCCTCGGTCTGGCGAATACCGGCAGTATCCGTCAAGCGGATCGGAATCCCACGAATTGAAAGCGCTTCCTCAATGGTATCGCGCGTTGTACCCGGGATCTCGGTCACGATCGCGCGTGCTTCTTTGAGCAACGCGTTCATCAACGAAGATTTTCCGACATTCGGTTTGCCGATGATCGCCACCTGCATGCCCTCGCGGATAATGCGTCCGGTCGCGGAGGTCGCAAGTAGAGCGTCGACGCTTGCAAGGATTGCTTTCAACGCCTTGGTCAACTTCTCGAAGGTCATCTGCTCGATATCCTCATCCGGATAATCAATATTGACCGTCAGATCAACCAGAACGTCGATTAAGGCATGGCGGATTGCGCGAATTTCGGAAGAAAATTTTCCCTCAAGCTGGGAAAGCGCCGCGTCAAACGTTTTTTCGGATTTGGCGCGGATCAGATCAATGACAGCCTCCGCCTGCGAAAGATCGATGCGTCCATTGAGAAAGGCGCGCTTGGTGAATTCCCCTGGCTCCGCGATGCGCGCGCCATTCTTTAAGACCAGCGAGAGGATCTTTCGCAGAGAAACCAGACTGCCATGACACTGGATCTCGACGACATCTTCCGCTGTATAGGAATACGGCGCCCGAAACCAGACTGCCATGACTTCATCGATCCATTCACCGTTAAAATTATCATAAATAAATCCGTAGTGCATTGTACGCGGCATCAACGGCAATCCGATCGTTTCGTTCGTGGCGTCCGGCAAAAAAAAGGATTTTCTCTGCTCATCCGAATGATCCTCAAAGCTATCCTGCTGCTTACTGTATTCTTTTTTCACTCTGGTAAAGATCTGTTCCAGAATTTCACGCGATTTTTCGCCGCTGAGGCGGACAATGCCGATCCCGCCCTCGCCGGGCGCGGTCGCGATGGCTGCGATTGTATCTTCCATTTTTCTCTCCTGAATAGGCATAGCCCGCTAAAAAGCGGGCTATTTCAAGACTACTTCAATTCAATTATAACCCTTCTGTATGGATCCTGTCCCTCACTTCTTGTAATCACGTAAGGGTGATTTTGAAGAGTTGCGTGAATCACTTTTCGTTCATAAGGATTCATTGGCTCAAGCTTTACGCTTCGTTTCGTCTTCGTAACTTTTTTTGCAAGTCTGTTTGCTAAAAGTTCCAGAGTCTTTTCTCGCTTTGCTCTGTAATTTTCAGCGTCAACGACCACTCTTGTATAGTCAGATTGATCTTTATTGACAACCAGACTGGTCAGATACTGGATCGCGTCCAACGTCTGTCCGCGCTTGCCGATGATCGTTCCGGAATCCTTTCCCTGAATATCGATATACAGGGTTTCCTTTCCGGCCTTTGCTTTGATAGAAAGATCCAAGCCCATTTCCTTGGTGACTTCATCCAGAAATTTCAAAGCAGCGTGATCTTCGACATCCGTCAGGTTTTCTTCCGGAATTTTTTCAATCACCGGTTCGAAAACCATCGTTTCTTTTTCGGCTCTTCTCGGAGCTCTATCTTTCTTGCGTTTCGGTGCTTCTGTCTTTTCGGCCTTTGGCTTATTTTCCTGTGTATTCTGAGCCTTTTCGAACTTCTTTTCTTTTTTCGGTTCCGGCTTTTTTAACGTTTCTTTTGGCGGCTCTTTCAGTTCTTTCTTCTTTTCAACTCTGACGAGCGCCAGTTTGGATCCGATACCGAAAAATCCGCGGGAAGGTTCTTCCAAAACAGTTACATCGACTTCATCTATGGTTAATTTCAGATCGTCAAGCGCGAGCTTCACCGCAGTCTCAACGTCTGTTCCCCATTTTTCAGAAAAATCCATGTTTCTTTTTCCTCCAATGTTTTATGCTCTTACTTTTTTCTTTTTATTCTTTACTTTTTTTGCTTCTTTTTGCGCCTTTTTCAGCTTGTTGAACCTGATGTTGTAGAAAATCTGAATTACCTGGCTGCCGAACCAGTAAAGCGCTAAGCCGGCAGGGTAAGTTCTCGCAAACCACAAGATCATGATCGGGAAAAAGTACTTCATGGTCTTTGACATCATGGCAGTCTGCTGCGCGTTAGCTCCTCCCATGGACATGGAGTTCATAGAAAAAGCAAAGAAAGTCGCCAGGCCTGCGCCGATCGGAAGAATCCATTTATCAGGTTGTGCCAGATCCTTGATCCAAAGGAATGGTTCATGAATCGCAAAGAGCATGTCTGTATCCAGATAGGTCATCGGTGTTCTCAGCAGCGCGAATAAACCCATGATGATGAACATCTGCACGATCATCGGCAGACAGCCGCCGTACATACTGACGCCCTCTTCCTTGTAGAGCTCCATCATTTTTTCATTCATCAGATTTCTGTCTTTGGCATATTTCTGTTGGATTTCTTTGATCTTAGGCTGAACATCCGTCATACGCATGGTCGATTTGATCTGCTTCGCGTAAAGCGGATACAGGCAGAGTTTGATCACAACCGTGAGAATCAGAATCGCAACGCCGTAGCTTCCGACCAATTCATATAACCAAATAAGTAAATAACTTAATGGTTTTGCTATAAATCCCATTAGTCCCATTCATTTCCTCCATTATTTCAAAGGGTCATAGCCTCCTTCATGCCAGGGGTGACACTTCAAAATCCGTTTAATACCTAAATAACTACCCTTAAAAACTCCGTATTTTTCCAATGCCTGGATGAAATAAGTGGAGCAGGTAGGATAAAACCGACAAGTAGGCGGAAATAAAGGAGATATAAATTTCTGATAAAAGCGTATCGCCAATATCATCAGTCTTTGAAAGAAATTTCCTATCTTTTTCATTATTTCTCTAATACTCCGGTTCTTCGAAAGGCAGAGCGAAGTGATTTTTCCACATCTGCACATTTTTTTCCGGAAATTGTGTTGCGCGCGATGATGATAAAATCATAGCCGCATTCCGGCAGCCTGTCCGTAAGCTGACGATAGCTTTCCTTCATCAGACGACGGGCGCGGTTTCGTTTCACACTGTTTCCGACTTTTTTACTTGCCAAAAAACCTGTTCGATTATAAGAAAGACCGTTCTTTCGGTAAAAAAGCACGATATAACGATCTCCAACGGATTTTCCCTTATGATAAATCGCGGAAAAATCACTCTTTTTTCTTAAAACATTTCTTTTCAGCATGTTTCCTCCGGTATGTCCGGTGATGCGAAAGCATTCAAAATTAAGCAGTTAATTTCTTTCTGCCTCTTGCTCTTCTTCTCTTCAGAACGTTTCTGCCGTTCTTGGTAGCCATTCTCTTTCTGAAACCGTGTTCTTTCATTCTTTGTCTTTTCTTCGGCTGATAAGTCATTTTCATAGCAATCAGTCTCCTTTCTGAATTTCAAATTTTTTTGGATGCCGCTCTAAATTTCAATTCGGCACATAAGCTTATCTATTATAAGCTATAAAAAAAAGGTTGTCAAGGCGTGAAGAAACCAAATTATCGAAAAGCCCGCTCAAATCCGTGTTTTTCACCCTCAAAAAACGGTAAAAAAAGAATAATCCAAAACTTATGCATAAAGTTATCCACATCCTATGGATAAATCTGTCGAAAGAATATTTTTCAATTATCCACAATTCATACTTGCTTGTGGATAATTTTTTTTATACAATAGGAATCAGAAAGAAAAAAGAAGGTCGAAGAATGGAAAATCAAAAAGAAAAAGTTGAAATATGGCAGCAGGTTCTGGATATCATTGAACAAAACACAACACAGATCAGTTTTGAAACCTGGTTCAAACCTCTACGCATCCGCAAGATTGACCGGGATTTGAATATTGTTTATCTGGAGCTGAAGTCCGATAAAGGCAAGGATTTCATCATCGATACGATCAAAAAAAGATATATGCAGTATCTGCAAAGTGCTTTTAAGACCGTCATGGGTGAGGATTTTCGCGTGGTTCTCAAGGATTCTGACGAGTACGAAAGAGAAGCAAAAATGGAGTCTGTGGAAGAACCGATCATCGAAAAAACAAAAGCGCCGCAGACAGTGCTCAATAAACAGAAAATTTTCAATCCGAAATATAATTTTGAAAATTTCGTTGTCGGCAGCAGCAACAAATACGCGCACGCCGCTGCGCTCGCCGTTGCAGAATCTCCGTCCGAAGCCTATAACCCGCTTTTTATCTACGGCGGTTCCGGCCTGGGCAAAACACATCTGATGCACGCGATCGGCATTTACCTGTTGGAAAAAAATTCAAACCTCAATGTTCTCTATGTTTCCTCGGAAATGTTCACCAACGAATTGATCCGTGCGATCGGAGAACAAAAAATGAATGAATTCAAATCCAAGTACCGCAAGGTTGATGTGCTGCTCATCGATGACATTCAATTTCTGGAAGGAAAGGAAAATACACAGGAAGAATTTTTCCACACCTTTAATACCTTGTATGATCTGAATCGTCAGATTATCATTTCCAGTGACCGCGCGCCAAACAAGCTGGTCAACCTAGAGGAACGTCTGCGCTCCCGGTTCCAGTGGAATCTGATTGCGGATATTCAACCGGCTGATTACGAGACCAGAGTCGCGATCCTGATGAAAAAAGCGGAAAATATGGATATCACCGTCGATGATGATCTTTACGATGTCATCTGCTTAATTGCCGAAAAGATCAAGGACAACATCCGAGAGCTGGAAGGAGCCTTTATCCGCATCGTTTCCTTCTCACATCTGCTCAATGAAAAACCGGACAAAACCTTCGCGAAACGGATCCTGCGCGATATCCTGATCAATAATGAAATGACGATCACACCGGAAAAAATCAAAAAAACAGTCTGCAGTCATTATAATATCAAGCTTTCGGATCTGGAATCCTCGAAAAAGACGAACAACATCGCTTTCCCGCGGCAGATCGCCATGTACCTGATGCGGAATATGACGGAACTTTCGCTTCCGAAGATCGGCGAATATTTCGGCGGTAAGCATTATACCACCGTCATGTATGCCTGTGATAAAGTCGAAGCAGAAATGAAACAGGATCCGGCTTTCAAAAATCTGATCGAAGAATTAAAGGAAGAAATTAAAGACTGATAAAATCATCCACGGAATCATCCATAAAATAAGGATAAACAAGGAGAGCTATCCACAAATTGCAAACAATCCTTTTGCGAGTCGCTGCAACGGATACAGGAGTTATCCACAGATTCCACAGCCCCTACTACTACTATTACTACCAAAAATATAATTTATAAAAGAATGCGGAGGGTAAAAATGAAATTTTCATGCAGTCAGCAAGTGCTGGCAAAAGCGTTTAATATTGTCTCAAAGGCTGTCACAAACAGAACCACCATTCCGATCCTCAAAGGCATCCTGTTGCAGGTCAGCAAAGACGGTATCTTGACCATGTCAGCCTCGGATCTGGATCTGACCATCGTAAAAAAAATGGAAGTTGAAGATGCAGAAGCAGGCGAAATTGTCGTACAGGCGAAATTGTTCGGAGATATCATCCGCAAGCTTCCGAGCAGTATGATCCATGTATCGGAGGAAAACAACAATCTTCTCATCCGATGCGCAAATTCCGAATTCAATATTGTCGGCTTTCCGGCAGATGAATTTCCGAATATCAAAGATAAGGAAGAAATCACCGATCAGATCATCTTTGAAAAAGATCTGCTCAATGACATGATCAAAAAAACATCGTTCGCGGCCAGTATTGATGAAACTCGAGGTGTCATCACCGGCGTATTGATCGAAATGAAAGAGGAATCTTTGAATATGGTCGCTCTGGACGGCTTCCGCATGGCTGTTGCCAGAGAAAAAATCCACAACGCAAAAAATAAAACGATCATTATACCGGCAAAAATCCTCAACGAAATCAGCAAAATCCTCACGGAGACCGAAATGGAAGAAACCGGTGTCAGCTTACAGCTTAATCAAAAGAAAGCAACGTTTGTCTTTGAAGATACCGAGGTTTCCTTACGCCTTCTGGAGGGTGAATTTATCCGATACGAGGATATTCTTCCAAAAGACAGCCGATGCAGAGTTGTTCTGAACAAAAACGATTTTATGAGCAGTATCGAACGCGCTTCGCTGCTTGCGAAGGTCGGCAAAAACAATTTGATCAAACTCGATATCAAGGATCATAACATGGAGATTACTTCCAAATCCGAAGAAGGAACCGTAAAAGAAGAAGTGCTCATTTCCAAAGAGGGGGATGATCTGGTTATCGGCTTTAATTCCAAGTATCTGGCAGATGCCTTAAAGGCCATCGACGATGAGCAGATCATGCTGCTCTTGAATACCGCCATCAGCCCTTGTCTGATCCGACCGCTGACCGGTCAGGCCTATGAATACCTTGTACTTCCGGTTCGGATCACGAACAGCTAAAATTTTTTGACGAACCACAAATTTTATGTATATCAAAGAGATAGAACTGAGAGACTTTCGGAATTACGAAAATCTTTCTTTGGAGTTTGACCCGCATGTCAATTTAATATTAGGAAAAAACGCGCAGGGCAAGACAAATCTTTTGGAAGCTGTCTATCTCACCTCGATGGGCAAGTCTTTTCGCACTAACCGCTTAAGTGAACTGATCCGTTTCGGACAGGATTACGGAAAAGTGTACATCGCAACATCAAAAGACGATCTGGACGGCTCGGTCGAGCTTGTGATCGGCAGGGATTCCAAAAAATCCGCCAAGGTTGACGGCGTGAAGATTCAAAAAGCGTCGGAGCTTTTGGAACATGTCTATCTGGTCATTTTTTCTCCCGAAGATCTGAAGATCGTCAAGGAGGAGCCGGAAAAAAGAAGAAAGTTTATAGATCGCGAATTATGCCAGATCAAACCGCTTTATTATGAGAATCTAAATCGCTATCACCGGATTCTCGCGCAGCGCAACGCTTATCTGAAAGAAGCTGTGATTGAACCGTCTGTACTGGACATCTGGGATGTGCAGCTTGCTGCCTGCGGCAGCCGCATGATGCTGCAGCGCGAAGCATTTATTCAAAAGATCGACGGCATCAGCGCAAAGATTCATCAGAAGATCACCAATCAGAGAGAATCGCTCAGGGTGCGCTACGCGCCGAATCTGAAACTTTGCGCGGATGCTTCGGCACAGGAAGGTTTGTTCTACGAAACTTTGAAGCAGTCCCTCGATCAGGACATCCGACAGCGGACCACGACGAAAGGACCGCATAAGGATGATCTGGAATTTTTTATAGATGCGATCAATGTCCGAAATTTTGGTTCACAGGGACAGCAGCGAACCACCGCACTTTCGCTCAAACTGGCGGAGATCAGTATCATCAAAGAAGAAACCGGCGAAGATCCTATTCTGCTCTTGGATGATGTGATGAGTGAGCTGGATCTGGAGCGGCAGGAATTTTTGGTCAAATCTCTGACCGGCGTGCAGCTGTTCATCACTACAACGGAGCTTCCGGAAGTGCTCCTTCAAAAATTTCCGTCCTGCAGCGTCTTTCAGGTGCAGAGCGGCAGAGTTCAAAGGAAATAAAAGTCGTCGAGATATATAAAACATTAAAAGATAAATAAAAGGCTAAAAATAAAGGATTTCAGCGAGTTTTAGAGAAAAAACAGAAAAAATATCTAAAACTTCTTAAAATCCTTATTTTTTATTGAAATCAAACCGGAAAGGTGCTATACTATATTCTGTATAAATCTCACAAAAAAACGACTGTTTCATCTAAAAAAACAACGTCGAACGCAGTCGAAAAATACAGAAAAAAGAGGGAAAAACATGAGTTTAGAAGAAAAAACAAACGGTCAGTATGATGCGGCTCAAATACAGGTTCTCGAGGGACTGGAAGCCGTCCGCAAAAGACCTGGTATGTACATCGGCAGTACCGGTGCCAAAGGTCTGCATCATCTGGTTTACGAAATCGTAGATAACAGTATTGACGAGGCACTCGCCGGATATTGCAAAACGATTCATGTTACCATCCAAAAAGATAATTCCATCATGGTAGAGGATGACGGCAGAGGTATGCCAGTGGACAAGCACCCGAAGATGGGGATTCCGGCAGTCGAGGTCATTCATACCGTCCTGCACGCGGGTGGTAAGTTCGGCGGTGGAGGCTATAAGGTTTCCGGCGGTCTGCACGGCGTCGGCGCGTCTGTTGTAAACGCGCTTTCGACGCATATGGAGGTGGAGATCAAGCGAAACGGTAAGATTTATAAGCAGTGCTACGAAAAAGGAAAGACTGTTTCCAAACTGGAAATCATCGGTGAATCCAAAAAGACCGGTTCCAAGACCACTTTCTGGCCGGATCCGGAAATCTTCGAAACGACGGTTTTTGATTTCGCGACGCTGGAGCACCGTCTCAGAGAGATGGCGTTCTTGAATAAGGGAATTAAAATCGTGTTCAAGGACGAACGCGAGGGACAGGAGCGCAGTGAAACGTTCCATTATGAGGGCGGCATCAAGGAATTTGTCAAATTCCTGAATCAAAATAAGACCCCACTGCATCAGGATGTTATTTATTTTGAGATTTCGAAAGAGACCTGCGAAGTCGAAATTGCCATGCAGTATACGGACAGCTACAGCGAGCTGATCTTAGGCTACGCGAACAATATCAATACGACGGATGGCGGTACGCATATTGTCGGATTCAAAAGCGCGCTGACCAGAGTCTTTAACGATTATGGAAAGAAAAGCAAGATTCTTAAGGACAACGACGTGCTCAGTGGTGAGGACGTCCGCGAAGGTTTAACGGCGATTGTTTCCGTCAAGCTTTCGGAGCCGCAGTTTGAGGGACAGACCAAGGCGAAGCTCGGCAATCCGGAGATCCGAGGCTTTGTGGAAACTTCCACCAACGAGAATCTGACTGCATTCCTTGAAGAAAATCCGGCGCAGGCACGCATCATCGTTGAAAAATGTATCAAGGCGGCTCGCGCCAGAGAGGCAGCCAGAAAGGCCAGGGATCTGACCAGAAGAAAGGGTGCGCTCGAAAGCTTTTCACTCCCGGGTAAGCTGGCGGACTGCTCCGAAAAAGACCCGGCACTCTCCGAAATTTTTCTGGTTGAGGGTGACTCCGCAGGCGGCTCTGCCAAAGACGGCAGAGACCGGAAACGTCAGGCGATCCTGCCGCTGCGAGGTAAAATCCTCAATGTCGAAAAGGCAAGACTGGATCGCATCTTGAGTTCTGACGAAATCAAGAATATGATTACAGCCTTCGGATGCGGGATCGGCGAAGATTTTAATCTCGAAAAGCTCCGCTATCACAAAATCATCATCATGACCGATGCCGACGTCGATGGCGCGCACATCCGCACGCTGCTTTTGACGTTCTTCTATCGGTATATGAAGCCGTTGATCGAAGAGGGTTATGTTTACGCTGCCCAGCCGCCGCTGTATCAGGTCAAAAAAGGCAAGGAAGTCTACTATACCTACAGCGAAGAAGAGCAGGTCAGACTCATGAACACGATCGCGGACAAACCGGGTAAAGCGGATATCCAGCGTTACAAAGGTCTGGGTGAAATGGACGCCGAACAGCTTTGGGAGACGACCATGGATTTCAAGCACAGAACGCTCGTACAGATCACGCTCGAGGACAGCGCGACGGCGGATGAAATTTTCACTACGCTGATGGGCGACAAGGTTCCGCCTCGAAAGAAATTTATTGAAGAAAACGCGCAATATGCGACGATCGACGCGTAAAGAAAGGAGGGCAACATCATGACAACTTTATTGGAAGATCAAAAAATGCTTCAGCATGAGATTCATGACGAAATGAAGCAATCCTATATTGATTACGCGATGAGCGTGATCGTCAGCCGTGCCCTTCCGGATGTGCGCGACGGTCTGAAGCCGGTACACAGAAGGATTCTTTACGGCATGAGCGAGCTTGGCGTGACGCCGGATAAACCACACAAAAAATCCGCGCGTATCGTCGGTGAAGTCATGGGTAAATATCACCCGCACGGGGACTCCTCCATCTACGACGCGATGGTCAGATTGGCACAGCCTTGGAATATTCGCCACGCGCTGGTAGACGGGCACGGAAACTTCGGTTCGGTCGATGGTGACGGCGCTGCGGCGATGCGTTACACCGAAGCAAGAATGACACCGCTGGCACTGCAGATGCTGCGTGATATTGACAAGGAGACTGTCGATTTTGAACCGAACTTTGACGGTGAGGAAAAAGAACCGGTCGTACTGCCGTCCAGATTTCCAAATCTTCTGGTCAACGGCTCTAACGGTATCGCTGTCGGTATGGCAACCTCGATCCCGCCGCATAATCTGGTGGAGACCATCGACGCTGCCATCAAGATTATCGATGAACCGGACTGCACCATTGACGATCTGACCAATATCGTCAAAGGTCCGGATTTTCCGACTGGTGCTGTTATTATGGGTAAAAACGCTGCCAAAGAGGCTTATCGTACCGGTCAGGGAAAGGTCATCGTGCGGGCTGTTTCCGAAATCGAAGAAACGACACGCGGTAGGCAGCAGATTATTATCACTGAGATTCCTTACCAGGTCAACAAGGCGCGGCTGATTGAAAAGATGGCTGACATGGTTAAGGAAAAACGTCTCGAAGGCATCTCCGAGATCCGCGACGAATCCAACCGTAAGGGTATGCGCATCGTCATTGAACTCAAAAAAGACGCCAACGCGAATATCATCTTAAACCGTTTATATAAACATACGCAGATGCAGGAAACGATCTCCATGATCATGCTGGCGATCGTGAACGGCAAACCGCGCATCCTTAACTTGCGCGAGATCCTCGACGAATATCTCAAGCATCAGAAGGAAGTTGTCACCAGAAGAACGATCTTCGATAAAAAGAAGGCCGAGGCCAGAGCGCACATTTTAGAGGGCTATCGCATCGCGCTCGACAATATCGACGAGATCATCCACATCATCCGAAACAGCTACAACGATGCCAAGGAAAAATTGATGGAGCGCTTCGGTTTATCCGAGATTCAGGCGCAGGCAATCCTCGATATGCAGCTTCGAAGACTACAGGGTCTGGAAAAAGAGAAAATCGAAAACGAATATCAGGAGCTCTTAAAGAAAATTGCGTATTATAACGAGCTGCTTGCCGACGAACATAAGCTGATGGGTGTCGTTAAGGATGAGCTGACCGAGATCAAGGAAAAATGGGGTGACAAGCGCAGAACCAAGATCAAGCGCGCGGAGAGCGAGATCGATGAGGAAGATTTGATCGAAGAACAAAACGTCTGCATCACGCTCACGCATCTTGGATATATCAAGCGTGTTCCGGTTGATACTTATAAGTCTCAGAAACGCGGCGGCAAGGGCGTGACCGGTCTCACGACGCGTGAGAACGATTTTGTCAAGAACATGATCATGACATCGACGCATGATTATCTGATGTTCTTTACCAATACCGGCAAGGCGCATAAGATCAAAGCATATGAAATTCCGGAGGCAACCAGAACCGCGAAAGGAACGCCTGCGGTCAATTTCCTGAACCTGATGCAGAGAGAACGCATTACGGCTGTTATTCCGATCCAGGAATTTTCGGATGACAAATATTTGATTGCGGTCACCAAGCAGGGTATCATCAAAAAAACCGCGCTGTCGCAATTTGATACCAACCGTAAAACCGGTCTGATCGCGATGAATCTCAAGGACGGCGATGAATTGATCGGAATCAAGCAGACCTCCGGCACGAACAATGTCATCATTGTTACCAAGCAGGGCAAGTGCATCTGCTTCTCTGAGGACGATGTACGCCCGATGGGCAGGATCGCCGGCGGCGTAAGAGCGATCAAATTGGATCCGGATGATGAGGTTGTCGCGATGGAATTGGTGGAACCCGGCCAGGAACTTCTGGTTGTTACTAAGAAGGGCTTCGGGAAACGTACCAAGGTCGAAGATTACAAGATTCAGGTCAGAGGCGGCAAAGGTCTTTTGACTTATGATAAGGCGAAATTCAAGAAGACCGGCGAGCTGGTCGGCGCGATGGCCGTTGATGATGATGACGATATCCTGCTGATCAATTCCGACGGTATTATCATCCGCATGGCAGCCAGAGAAATCTCCAAGCTCGGACGCGCGACCCAGGGTGTCAAGATCATGAATGTCGGCGAGGACGCGAATATCATCGCACTGGCAAAGGTCATCAAAGAAGAAGAAATCACAGGGGAAGACGCAAAGAAGGAATCCGAAAAAAACAGCGACGCAGGTGATGATCAGCAGAAGATGAAGCTCTGATTTTTTCTGCGGACAACAGCCATGACACAAAAGGGAGGTCTTACGAGAAATGGCGGATACAATTAAATTTATTATCCCGGGTAAGCCGGAATATCTGACGATGGTCAGATTGGCGCTGGGATCGATCGCGGATACTGCCGGATTTGATTTTGAGGAAATCGAAGATATCAAAACATCCGTACAGGAGGCCTGCAAGGCGATCTGCTGCCACGGCAAAGATGAGGTAGCCGGAGAATATACACTGGAATGCACGGTCGATGAGGACAGTCTGACGATTTCCGTTACCGATACCGGCAAAAAGGATTTTAATAAAAATTTCGTAACCATGAAATGCATGGATTGTCCGAATGAGGGTGACATTGGTGTCTTTGTTATTCGGACTTTAATGACAAGCGCAGAACTGATCGAGAATCCGGAAGGTAAAAAAACCATCAGAATGGTAAAAAAGAAAAAATGACGCAGCAAACAAAAACATCCGAACTATTTAGGGAATACAAAGCACATCCGACGATCGAACTGAGAAACAAGATCGTAGAACAAAATCTCTATATCGTTGATATTCTGATTCGAAAATATCTGGGCAAGGGCGTAGATTATGATGATCTGTATCAGGTCGGCGCCATTGCTCTGGTTTCTGCTGTCGAAAGATTCGATCCGGATAAGGGCTACGAATTTCGCAGTTTCGCGACGCCGACCATTCTCGGAGAGATCAAAAAATATTTCCGGGATAAGGAATGGAGTCTCAAGGTTCCGCGGCGGCTTAAGGAGACTGCCGGAAAGGTGCAGGAGGTCAAGGAGCGTCTGACTGCGCAGCTCGGTCATGCGCCGGATGTGGAGGAAATCGCCAAGGAGACCGGGTTTACACATGAGCAGATCATGCAGGCGATGGAAAGTGCCAAAGCCTACGGAACCTATTCTTTGGACGGTATGGGCAGTACTTCCGATGAGGATGCGGAGGCTAATGCGCTCGAAAAATATATTGGCTTTGAGGATTCCGGCTACGAGCGTATCGAGCTTGGCGAAATCATCAACCATGTACTCGCGAGCTTCAGCGATACCTATCGGTTTATTTTCCGGGAGCGGTTTTTGCATAACAAGTCACAGGCGCAGATTGCCAAGGAGCTTGGAATTTCACAGATGACCGTTTCTCGTTCGGAAAAAGCCATCATTGAAGCATTCAAAAAAGAATTAAACAGACATTGACACACATCGGCGGCGTGCCGCGCTGCGACAAAGCAAGCTCCGATGGGAAGGGATATAACCATGAAGAGAGTTTTTTCAGGCATACAGCCTACCGGAAACATCCATTTGGGAAACTATCTGGGTGCTTTGAAACAATTCGTAGAATTACAGCAAGACCACGCATGTATTTATTGCATCGTGGATGAACACGCGATCACGGTTCCGCAGGATCCGAAAATGCTCAAGGAGCATATTTTAGATGTCGCGGCGCTTTATCTGGCAGTCGGCGTGGATCCGAAAAAATCGATCGTATTCGTACAGTCGCAAGTACCGGGACACGCGGAACTTGGCTGGATTCTGACTTGCTGCGCCAACACAGGTGAGCTGTTTCGCATGACGCAGTTTAAGGCAAAGAGCCAGGGAAGGGAGTCTGTCGGTGCCGGCCTGCTGATGTATCCGACCCTGATGGCCGCGGATATCCTGCTCTATGATACGGATGTCGTTCCGGTCGGCAATGACCAGAAGCAGCACATCGAACTGACACGTGATCTTGCGATCCGCGTCAACAACAAATACGGAAACAAAAAAACCAAGGGCGCAGATGGAAAGGGCAATGTCTTTATCGTACCGGACGGCAGATTCCTCAAAGAGGGCGCGCGTATCATGGCGCTGGATGATCCGACCAAAAAGATGAGTAAGAGTGCCGAAAACGTGCATTCCCGCATTTCCCTGCTTGACGAACCTTCTAAGATCAAAAAGTCGATCATGAAAGCGACGACCGACTCCGAAGGTATCGTGAAATTTGATGTCGAAAACAAGCCGGGCATCAGCAACCTGCTGAATATCTACAGCGTGCTTGCGGGTAAGTCCGTCGCGGAGCTTGAAGCCATGTACGATGGCAGGGGCTACGGCGATTTCAAAAAAGATCTGGTGGAGGTGACCGTGGAGGCGCTGGCGCCGATCAAAGAAAGATACGAATCGATCCGCAATTCCGGAGAACTTTTCACAATTTTGAATGAGGGAGCGGAAAAAGCCGATGCCATTGCGCAGCAGACTATGAAGCGCGTCAGAGAATATTTCGGACTGGGTACCGGGTATTAAAAACGGGATTTATCCGAAGATAAGAAAAAATAAAAACAGAGCACAAAACGTTGTAAAACGGACAGCGGGCAGTGCT
Organism: Firmicutes bacterium UBA6418; assembly: GCA_002439735.1. Taxonomy (GTDB): domain Bacteria; phylum Bacillota; class Clostridia; order Peptostreptococcales; family Anaerovoracaceae; genus CAG-238. The sequence goes on from DJPG01000137.1 coordinate 27,862, forward strand.
CTGTTTTATCATAAGAAATGGACAAATTTTAATTTGTAAAGCGTCAGCGGAGCTGACGGAGACTTTCTTTGGCCAGTGCCGGAATGAACTCAAAGTCGGAGATTGTGTTGAGATCTTCCGGTTTTTCTGTGATCGCGGCCTGCTGCATTGTGTGGATGTCGGCGATCGGAGCTTCCGGATCAGTTTCTGATCTTTCAAGGGAGAGATCCAGCCGTTTGTTGCGGATCGTCAGCGCTAAGTCGATGGAAACAACGAATAAATTTATGAAATAAAGCGCAAGCACAAAATTAAAATTGCCTGCGTAGAATTTTCCGCAGATGCCGCAAAGATAACCGGCGATGATCACGATCTCAAAGAAGATGCTTTTGCCTTTTGCGGACCGGGAACGCAGAGATTTTGCAACGTTGATCGGCCAGGACAGACCAAAGCATCCTAACATAAGTCCTTCACATAATGCTGTCATTTTATTTACCTCCAAATTTAATTCGACGGAATCATTCGATCACGATATAGACAATACTATAAAATTATGATAATGTAAAATATATAATTTAAGTAATACTTTCCCAAAATTCCG
>DJPG01000149.1:0-1187 GCA_002439735.1 Firmicutes bacterium UBA6418
CCGTTCTTCTGCACCAGCGTCTGACGAATCAGCCTTTTCAACGCCTCATCGACCTTGGCCGCCACTTCCATACGGTCATCTTCCACATCCGCAATCATCAGACTGGTGATGTTTTCAATATTGGCTTTGATCTCCTTGATGTATTTGATCATAAACAGGGTTTTGAGCACATTGACATCGAAGCATTCTTCTTCATGGTCAGGGTTCAGAAATTCGTTGTCCAGCGCACGCGAAATTACACCCTTGTGCGAGTGGTCTAAAAACTGCTCAAGCGCGTCATAGAACATATGAAACGGCACTAATTTGCCCGTTTCCTCTTCTTTCAGCCGCACCGCCGATTCCTTAAACAGCGCCAGCATGGAACGCTCGCCCTCCGCCAGGTGTTTTCCGGATGCTCCGTGGGTACGAATCGAGGTGAGTACGCTTCCGAGCAGATTGAACTGGTACGGGATAAACGGATAAACCTCCGCAAAATTACTGCATCCTGCATAGAGCTTCTTCTCCGCGCCGTCGTTAAAGAGGATCAGATTTTTGATAATCGTTTCCTTCTCGTCGTAATAAAGCGCCAGCGTCTGCGCGGCGGTCTCGGTTTTCTTCAAAATTCTTTCGCGGATCACCTCGTCCACATTGGCAGAGGACAGCGACAGCCTCGTGTCGAATCTGCCCTGAATCTTGGAAAAGTCGTTGCCTTTGGTCTTGGTGATGGAGTCGATGTCCTGCTGACTGGTGACGATCACCCAAGCCTTGCCCTTGCAGGCGGTTCCCAAATTCTCTACAACGGTCTGCAGGTTCAGCATCAGCGCGGAATTGTCGCCGATGTACTGCCCGATTTCATCTACCAAGAAAGCAATGTGATGGTCCTTTCCCTTGCCGTCCAGATATTTCTTGACCAGCGCCGCGAATTCTTCAATCGTAATGGCATAGGGTCTGGTCGCCTTCTCGCAAAGATTCCGTGCTGCGGCCTCGCTCATGTAATCCATGTCCACCAGCACATCCACAAAATCGTCCTGGATAAAGTCAAAATCGCTGCGGGCTTCTTTCCAAGGCGTGCCGAAGGAGGCCTCAAACGCCGCCTCAAATTCTTCGTAACGCCCTACTTCGGTCAGATTGCGCTCCACATCCGCCAGAGCCGGAATCGCCCCATAGAAGCCCTGCATTTCGTTGAAAACCTTTAAGAAAACCGACAG
>DJPG01000149.1:1221-1394 GCA_002439735.1 Firmicutes bacterium UBA6418
CCGTTCATCTCGCTCTTGGAGTCGATGTTAAAAAGCGCCACATCGGTCGGCACCGAAGCCGCAAGGCGCATATCCGCCAGCACCATCGGATCCTTGATTTTTTCGTCATCTTCAAAATAGGAAAGCGCCGTCTTGCCTCCCACTTCTTTGTTCTCCAAAAGATAAGAAAGAAT
>DJPG01000149.1:1424-1852 GCA_002439735.1 Firmicutes bacterium UBA6418
GATTTACCGCTTCCAAAGAAGCCTGAGATCCACACGCCCATCTTATCGGTGTTTCCGGTAATGCCTCGTTTATAGCTGTCAAAGAAGTCGCGAAAATGCTTCTGCAGTTCGCGTGTTACTACATATTCTTCTAATTCCTGTTTAATGTTTTGGCTGTCGTCCTGACCGACTTTGATGACCCCTTTCAGATCGCGATCGATCGGTTTTGCAAACATGGCTCCAATCTTCATAACTTTCCTTCTCCTTTTTTCTCCACTAAGTTACTCTACTAACCGAAATGCGCGATAGTAGTTATCATCCTTGATCTCCGAAAACAGCACCAGCTCCTGTCCGTCATATTTGCCCGGGTAGAACATGACGACCGGAACATGGTCGATGACCTGATGCAGGTTGTTCAGCACCGTATGCGCCCGAAGGATCGGATAGCA
>DJPG01000149.1:1935-5221 GCA_002439735.1 Firmicutes bacterium UBA6418
TTTACGATCATGCTGTCCTTTGCGGTAATGCGGAGCATATTTCCGACCGCCTTCGTAATGCGCTCAAAGCCTCGTTTCTGCTCAAATTCGCAGCATTTTTCCAAATAACCTTTCTGCTGCAGGATATCGATAATGATGTTGTAAAGGTCAAATTCGACAATCCGGTACTCGTCTTGGCTCTGTTCGTTCTTTCTTTTCAGATAGGCGATGCGCTCACGGACAAGCAGTTCCTGCTCTGCCGGATAATCGAAAATGTAATAGCCGACCTCATTGCCGAGCCCTTTGTTTTCGCGAAAGGACGGTTTTTGGATCATCGCTTCCGCCCGGTCGAATCGTTCGTCTAATGTCATGGTATTAGTTCACCCCCGTTAATGCTCGGATAAAAGTCTCCGCGTGAGCCGCCTTGAGATACTGCTCCAACGCGCTGTCTAAAATCGGCGGCGTGATCCGCCTCCGCCCGCCTTCGGCTGTGAGCAGATTCGCTTCTGTCATAAAGTTCAGGTAGTTCGCGCGCAGATGCTTCTTAGTGGACTCTTTCCAGCCTGCGACCAGTGCCTCCTGCATTTCCTTTCGTGTAAAAAAGGCGTTGCTGTCGCTGTCTTCCAAGTACGCGGCTCCAAGCAGCGCCTTCTCCCGATAAACCTCATAGACAAACTCGAAGAACAACCGGTCTGTGCCGAGCACGCAAATCAGGTTCATCAGCTTCTGTGTCGCCATGTCCGCTTCACAAAATAAGGACAATAGCTCATCGTCCATAGCTTTCAAACGTGCGATGAGATACCCGGCCATGCGCAATGCCCGGTACTCTTTCGCCGCGCCGAAGAGATTCTCCTCAACACATCTTTTTTTGATTTCGTCATATGGTAAACCGTCCTGCCTGAGCTTTGCGATTTTTTTAAATTCCGTAAACCAGAAGGACTGTGACATCAACCCGGCAGAGTAGACTTCTGGCGGCGTAAGTCGTTCGGTTTTCTGCTTGTTTTGCATTTGCTTTTCCTCGTTTTTCTTCTCGAAAAATCGGTGGCACCGATTTTATTCGTTGTAATCATTAGTTTATCGCAAACGGAGAAAAAAGTAAACCGAAACGGGCAAAAAAGCGCACAAAAAAAGACCGCCGATTCAGGCAGTCTTAGATTTCGTTTTCCTGTTGAATTTGCAGTCTTATGTATGTTGTTATTGTATTTCTTCCAGCTCTGTCGTCAGCGTCTTCATCACCTCCAACGCGATCCGCCTTCCTCTCGGCGAAAGCCGGTCGATGTTGTCGCATATTTTTGAGAGCTTTACCTTGTACCCGTAATCAATCTTGTCCATAAACAGGTCATCTGCAGAGCATTGCAGTTCATTCATAATGAGCACGAGCTTATCCAGTCTGATCGAACTTTTGCCTCGTTCGACATCGGACAAATAGTTGGTCGAAATTCCAACCATCTCCGAAAATTCTTGCTGCGTAAATCCTCTTTCTTTTCTGATCCTCTGGATCTGTCTGCCTACAGACTCTTCTACGGTCTCTTTTATCTGCATACCTTCCCTCCAACTCCTTTTACTGTCGTAACAGCTAATTCTGTTGGTATTAGTATACTTTATGGTTTTTTGTTTATACACAAATCAAAGGCGATGTACTCATGCTGTCAGAGTGAACTTTCGGCATCGGACATTCCCCTTCAGTCGGAATGCTATTTCAGCCCCTGACGTCTTATTGCAAACCCGCAACCAACCGTTTACTATGGAACTGTCGTAAGCTTCTTCCAATATTTTTAACCTGATTCCGAATGTCAACGCGAAAAAAGTGCGTATTTCCGCAAAAATTTCAGCTAAACATCTTGATATTTTTATTGTGATTGCGGTATACTAATCTATGAAAAATGCGGATTCCGCAAAAATTTCATGGAGGATTCGATATGCAATATGCCAGAAAACAATATCTGGATCAGTTGATTCGGAAAAAAGACAACGGGCGCATCAAGGTTATCACCGGACTGCGCCGGAGCGGTAAGTCTTACCTTCTGTTTACACTTTACCATCAGTATCTTTTGGACTGCGGCGTTTCGGAAGATCAGATTGTAGGACTCGCTCTGGATGAAATTGATAACGCGAAATACCGCAACCCGTTTGAACTGAACAAGTTTGTGAAAGAACGAACCGCAAACAAGGAGAAGCGATATTATGTATTTATTGATGAAATTCAGTTTGTAGCCGAAATTCCGAACCCCTACATGGACGATCCAAATGAAAAGCTGAACTTCATCGACGTAGTATTGGGCCTGATGAAACTTTCGAATGTGGATGTTTATGTGACCGGAAGCAATTCAAAAATGTTATCGTCTGATATCCTGACCCAATTTCGTGACCGAGGAGACGAAATCCGCGTTAATCCACTTTCCTTTGCGGAGGTTTATGAAAACTACGAAGGCGACAAGCGCGGAGCATGGCGCGACTACTACACCTATGGCGGAATGCCCCTTGTATGGCTGGCGGAGTCGCATGAAGAGAGAAGCCGCTATCTGCGCGACCTGTTCGGCCAAACCTATATCAAAGATGTGCTGGACAGGCATCAGATTAAAAACGATGCGGAAGTTTTGGAGATTCTTCTGAATGTTCTGGCATCAAGCATTGGTTCGCTGACGAATCCCAGCAAACTATCGAAGACTTTTGATAGTGAACGACATATCAAAATCGCTCCTGATACCATTGACACCTATATCGGATATTTCATGGACGCATTCCTGCTTCAAAAGGCTGAGCGGTATGATGTAAAAGGACGAAAATATATCAAAACTCCTGTCAAATACTATTATTCCGATGTAGGTTTGAGAAATGCAAGGCTTGGATTCAGGCAGCCGGAAGAAACGCACCTGATGGAGAATGTTCTCTACAATGACTTGCTCCGCAGAGGCTTTGATGTGGATGTCGGTGTAGTCGAGCAGAATATCAGAACAGAAGCCGGAAAGAATGCCCGCAAACAGTTGGAGGTTGACTTTGTGGTAAATCGGGGAGATGAACGCTGCTATATCCAGTCGGCGCTCTCCATCGACGACCCGGATAAGAAAAAACAGGAAGTCGCATCGCTGCTTCGCATCCCGGATTCTTTTAAGAAAATCGTGGTCGTAAAGGACTACATTAAGACTTGGCGAGATGAGTACGGCATACAATATGTCGGCGTTGAAGACTTCCTTTTGGATGAAAGTCTCATTTTCAAATAAGAAGCAAGTTCCAAAAACTGTCAAAAGATTTTTCACGAGATTTCACATTTCTTCCGCATGGAAAGCAGCCAATGCTTACAAACAAA
>DJPG01000131.1:0-36931 GCA_002439735.1 Firmicutes bacterium UBA6418
TTCTTCTCTCTGAATCAGCATCCGCAATTCCTCCCTCGGTCCATTTAGGGTTATTATATCCAAAAAGTGCAAAAAAAACAAGAGTTTTTGGAGTCCAATGCAAAAACTCTTGTTTTCCTATTTCATTGTCACGCTGTTATTCAGCACAGGCGTGCTGTAAAGGAAAAGCACATCCTGATTGTCGAAGGTCACGAACCTGGCGACCATCTCACTCGGAAGATAGCGTATGTCCACCAGCGTTATCTTGCTGTAGGCTTCTGCGAAAAGCGGCGCGATGCTGCTTCCAAAAGAATCGCGGAATATGACAAGTTCCTTGTTCGTTGCGCTGTTCGGATTTTCCACGGTAATCAACGACTTGCTTCCGCCGAGGAACATATCGTAGCCTTCGCCTTTTTCGCTTTCCGCTTTCGTCAAATCGTAAATCGGCATTTCACTGTTTGTTTCGTAATCCGTGACTTTGCAGGAGTCAAAAAGCGTATTATAAAGATAATTCAGCGGTTCTGCCTCCATTTCAAGGTCAGACTGCCGGCCGTATGCCCCGACAAAATCCGCTTTTGCTTGCCTGGTTTCATATTCGGCAGTCAGGCTCACGCCCATCGCCTCCGCGAGCTTCGCGGCAACATCCGTAATCTTTTCCTGACGCCAGTGCACATCCGTCTTATAGTAGTCCGTAATGTCAAGCAGCCCCATTATATCAATGTAAGGCATGTATTCTGTCTTCGATTTCATGATGTCTGTCATCTTCTTATAATCTATGACATCCACGCCCGCTGTCGCGCCTATGCAAAAATTCTTGTCGGGTACGATGGAATAATACGCCTGCACATTTGTGCCATCCAGATACATATCATATATATTCTTGATTTTCTTCGCCGCCTTGTCGACGGAATCCTCGTCGAGCGGATAATCCGTCTTTACCACATACCCGTCATAGGAATAAAAACCTTTCTCATCCGTCTTGGTCTGCGGCTTGCTTTCGTCCTGCGCGCCGCAGGATACCAGCAGAATTACCAGCAAAAATACGGCGCAGAGTTTCACCCCGCGCCATCCGAAGCCTTTTGTTATCGCCCGTGTCTTCATCATTCAATATTCTCCTCGCAATAAACTTTTGCGCCTTTATATACTTTCTGAAGTTTTGCCTTGAAAGTATCCACTAAGTCCGCCGCGCCGTAAACAGACACAACATATTTATCAAGCGTGATGACTGCCATCTTATCAGGAAAACCGCATACCCATTTTCTGTTTTTAATGCTCTCCTTCATTGCCGCTGCCAGTTTGTCCGCATCGTCTGCACTCTTCGTCTTAAAGGATCCTGCTGTAAAGGTGTTCAGATTCATCATGTGGAAAAGCGAGGCCGCGCTGCTGATCAGGGACGCAGAATCCTCCGGCACTGCCAGAGATGACTGTAACGCGTCTTTATTCGCGGTGCTGAACTTTCCGGGCGCACCGTCTTTCTCGTTTTCCTCGGAAAAATCTCCGCCCGCGGCCGGAAATTTCTCAGCTTTCTTGTAGCTCTTCCAGACCGTGTTCAGCAGATTCAGCGGAGATGTCGGAGTATCGACTTTGCTGCTGTCATGCTTGTCGGAAGCCGGTTTGGATGTCGACGGTTTGGATGTCGACGGCTTACCCTCGGCCGGCTTGGAAGATGTCGGCTTGTCCGCCGCCGGTTTTTTACTCGTGTTGTCCTTTTTTGAATCTTCCTTTTTTGTATCATTCGGATTCTGCGTATCGGCGTCTTCATCCGGTTTTGTTTCATCTTGATCATCCTGTTGATCGTCCTGCGCGGTATCTTGCTTCGTGCTGTCCGCATCGCCCGGATTCACGGTTTCAGCGGAGTTGTCGCCTGCGGCCGGATTGTCGGTATCCGGATCCTGCGCCGCTTCGCTCGGACTGCATGCCGCAAAGCTAAAGATCAGGCATACCATAAGCAAGAAACATAAAAACTTTTTCATTTGCGTTTTCCTCCGTAATTAAAAAATATCTTGTACTGGTGATTAGTCGCAGATTTTTGCAAAAACCCTCACTGTTTTCAAAAAAAATTACGGCAGCTTTCTCTCGGCTTGCCGTAAATTTTATGTATCATGCAGGTAAAATTACCACTCAATGATAAAGTCGATCGCTTCCTCCGGCGGCGCAACGGAAATCTCCGCGTCGTCCAGCGGCGCTTCCACAACTTCGGTCGCTCCGATGTTGATCACGATCTTATCGCCGCGTATGCTGCTGACCATGCCGATCTTTTCGGTTTCCGCCGTCAGAACTTGCACCCGAGTTCCCACAAATGATCTCATGCCTTTTCTCCGTTTCTGCGAATTGCTCTATTTATCCGAACAGCATCAAGAGGCACAGGGCAACGCCGATCACGCTGAAGACAATGTGCACTTTTCGATTCAGTCCTACACTTAGGCTTTTGGTCAGATTCGCGCTGATATCCAAAAGAAAAACAACGATCGCAACGATCCAAATCCACTTTTCGCCCATGTTTGTTTCCCCCTATTCCGCGTACTTTATGCCGCGTTGTCGTTTGCTTCCACATCGGTTGTCATCATTATATCCTATGAGGTCCGGCAGCGCAAGGACTATCCTGCCTCAGGATCCGGTTCTTTTCAGGTGAAATACGATCTCGTTCCGCATGGAAACGCTGATGTCAAAAGGACGTTCCTCTCCTTCATCGCTGATGACTGCGCACGCGTTCGGAAAGAAGGATTCGTATCGTTTCCCATCCGCGCTTTTCTCAAACGTGAGCGGCTTTGTTTCCGGCTCAAAGCCCAATGCTTTTTCGCGGAGGTAGCTCAGGTTGTTGATCCCGGCGGCTTCCGCATCCGGCAGATCGCCGCCTTCCGCCTCGATCACGAGATTCATCCCCATTACCAGCCGTACTCCCGCGAAGCCGGAAACCGTATTCCCGCTGCCTGCGTCTAAGAGTCCGAACGTGGTTTGGATCTCTTGATGACCGAGATATTTTTTGAGTGTGACGCGGGTAACCTGCCGCTCCTGGCCTGCGATCATAACCGTTCCCGTACGGCGACCTCTTCCAGCTTTTCTGTGAAACGACCGCCCGCGCCCTCGCCGCCGTATCCCGATGTATCCTGACCGAACGCATGCAGCCGCTCGGAATCTTCTGTGATCTCCGTTCCCTCCGGATGCACAAGATAAAACGCGTTCTCATCATCGCCTGGCGCGCGCGACAGGTTGATATGCTTGGTGAACAGTTCGCCCTGCTTGGTCCCCAGTACGGCATCCGATGCACTCAATCCTCCCGTGCTGTTGTATCTTTTCCCGGAAATATCTTCTTCGCAGGGGATCAGATCCCCGTTGTGCTCGGCAAGGAAGTTCTCTTCTTCATAGGTTTCATCCAAGATCCACAAGAATTTGGCCCGGATGGTGTCTTCGCGGTCGCTGTAGTTGTATTCGACAAGATCTCCGTCAAAAGCAATGCCGACTCTGGCAGCGCCCTCAAATCCGCCGTCGATTTCCACTTTCCATATGAAATCCCGTACATTACCGATCTTGATCGTACCGTTTTGAGCTGTCTCGGCATTCAGGTTTTCCCCGGTTTTTTCTCGGTAAAAGTCCAAGATCGGCAGTTCGAGTTTCCTTGCATCATTGCGATATAGGATATAAAAAGTCCGAGCTTTTTTTTCGGCAAGATAGATCTGCGCGCGGGGTTCATCTCCGTACATTTGGTTATGATATCTGCCAAGTCTCCTTTGCGGTACTGCTCGACGGCCGGATGCACGCCTGTTAATAGGATGTTGAGAGAAATCCCGACTGCGAAGATATCGTCCTCACATCGGACCTTGTCAGGCCGAACTGCTCAGGCGCCGCATAGATGACGGTCCCCAGCAGGCGCGTGTCGCTTTGTTTTTCCGGAGACAGCTGCATGGCTGCATCAAAGTCAATCAGATAAACGTTTCCCGCAAGCATCCGATAGGCCGCTATTTCACGTTCATAAACGCGCATCACAAAAACAGCGCCGTCCTCTCTGACTGCTGAGTTCTCTGATCGGTTTGATCTTCAAACCGGTTATGATTCCGGAATAATCCACGCAGCTGCCCTTTCCGTAAAATACAGCAGAACGGAGACGGCTGATCCATGCCGCTTCCGTTTTTAGCCTTTCGCTTTCGCCCTAAACGTTTTTAAAGAGCTTCAATTTCCGCGGCTGACAATCCTGTATTTTTTGCGATCACATCGATAGAAATACCGGACACCTTAAGGTTTCGCGCGATTTCTCTCTGCTTACGTGCTTTTCCTTCCGCAAGGCCTAATTCTTTTCCTTCCGCAAGGCCTAATTCTTTGCCCCGTTCAAGTCCCATCTCTTTCCCTTTTTCGATTGCCCTCTCCCACTGCAGTTTCATTTCTTCATCCAATGTCATAATGCGGTCAACCTCCTCATCTTCATTGGCTTCTTCAACTCGCTCACCAAGATACTTCACAAACTCGTCTTTTTCATCTACTTCCCCTGTATTTACAAAGTTGTAAAAAGCCGCAAACGTCTCAGGAATCTTTCCCTTTGGACACTTTGTATTTAAGATAATTGTACTTGACCCATCGCCTAATTGCAACTGCAAGTTTTTGTCATACATTTCAAATCGGTAAATCGGTTCTTTTCTCTTAAATGGGTCAAAACAACACACAAAAATAACGAATCCTGTCTTGAGCTTGTCATAGGTTTCCCCTTTTTTTAAGAAGTTTCTGGCGATTGCCATATGATAATACCGACTCCGTTTTGCGATTGCTTCTTCCAGTTCTACTTGCATCTCAATGTCGTAAACGGTATCATCCCCTTTAAAAAGTACATCAAGACGCACGGATTTTGAAGCATATCCGGTTACGATCGTTTTCTCCACCTCCGCAGCGATTTCTCCCATTGTTGCAGGCTGCTTACCTGCATTTGTTTCCTCCGCAAAAAAGATTTTTTCCACTTTTCGCTTAGGGAAGATCATTTCGATGAATTTCTTGCATGCCACAGGGTCACGCATAATGATCGCAAACATCAGCTTGTTTGTAAATTTGTATTTACCCATTTTGAATCCTCCTAAAATGTTACAGGAGAATAGCGCTATTCTTTGGTATTATTTTACATCCTTTTTCGAGCTGCGTCAATGGATATTTTTCATTATTTTTACTAAATTGTATTTTTATAGAAATCAAGTAAGGAGATACGCCGGATACCGCAAAAGCATCAGCCGCAAAGCATTCGAGCAGGGACCGACCGGCGGCCTCTGCTCGAATTTGAAAATACATGTTTTTGATGTGTTTTACGCTGCGGGCGGCTGGTTTTGGACCGCGTCAACGAAAAGCAGCGTCAAGCCGATATAGACGGTGCAAAGCAGCGCAAGCAGGGACAGAACTGCGATGCAGACGATCCGCAGCGTCCATTTCGCGCGCAGGTATCGAGTGCTCAGCCAGATACCCACGACTGCCAACAGCAGCAGTACACCTGCAGTTCCCAGCGTCATGCGTTGTTCTCCTTTTTATAGAGTGTTTCCTCTACACGAAGCTCATCGATGATGTCGGTGAACCAGTGGAGTTCACGCAGGAATTTTTGACGCAGCTCATCCACCTTTGCCGCGCTCTTGCCCAATTCGAAGAAGTCCTTTCCGGTCTGGACCGCAACATGCAGCTTGCCGCCGCGCAGGAATGACAGATAGACATCGCCGCCGCTCTTGCCGACCATGCTGAGGATGTACTCCATCATGTGCGGCGTGAGGACATAATAGGCTTCCTCCGCGTTTTCCGCGGTAACGAGGAAACGGTCGTTGAATGCGGCGTTCTCCATCTCCACGCTGTCGTTTTTGTGCTGTTTGCGCAGTTTCCGCCCACCCTCGGAAAGATGAACCTCTCCGACGAGTTCCTTGCCAAAATCGCACACGAGCCATTGTCCCTGAAATACCTTTTCTTCCGTCTGCTTCCACTAACCGAGTTCTTCGTCATAATAATCGGTCACACGCATGAGCTCTACATCGCTCAGTTCCACATTCAAGCCTTTGTAAGTACCTTTCACATAGTCTCTTCCGCGCATGCGCTCATGAGAAAACGGAAATACCATGCCAGCGCTTTCCAGCGTTTTATCACTGATCCGGCCAAACGCGTTGTACTCGACATTATCCAATGCTTCGCTCAGTACACTGCTGACGATATTTTCACTGGGCAGTTTCTTAATCTTCTCGGTGTTTTTAGACAACGGCTCGCCGAAAGTCCTCCGCCATAGGTCACGATCTTGAAAACAGTCGCTTTGCTGCGGCTGCTGCTGAGTGCTGCCTCTAATTGTTCCTTTGTCAAGTTCTGCTTTTCTTCCATAACGAAAATCCACCTTTCTATGAACAACTGTGTGCATACCAAAAAGTCACAGTACCGATATTGTACCGTGACTTTTATAAAAAAATTACTCACCAATGGTTAAGTATTTGCCTCCAGCAGGTCGGAAAGACGCTTTCGTTTGATCCTTGTGTCCCCTTCGATATGGAGCTTGGCGTAGATCTGTTTCACATACTGCTTTACGCTGCCCTCGGAAAGAAACAGTTTCTCCGCGACCTCCCGGTTCGACAGCCGCTGCGCCATCAGGCAGACGATCCGGTATTCCCGCTCCGTCAAGGCAGCAAACGCCTCTGACCGCGCGGCTCCGGTCTGCCTTTGCGCTCGCGCTTCACCCAGCTCCCGGATCCGCGCGATCAGGTCTCCCTGCAGCTGTTCGGATAGGAGCGGCTGCAGATAACGGTAGTTCTCCACGAAAGGCATCACAAAGCCGTCCGGCTCCGCGTCCGAAAGCGCCTGCGCAAGCCACGCTCTGGCCTCCTCGTGTTTGCCCAGCATTTCATAAGCTGCGGCTGTCTGGATCCGGACATGCAGCGCCACTAATGCGTAGTGCATTCCGCTGCACACAGCCAGCTGCCCCTCGCTGCGGCCGATCACCTTGGCGTAAGCGCCCTGTGCGAGGTATACCTGATTTTCGATCATCTCCGTCATCGGTTTGCCCGGCGCGAGAAGATGGATCGCAGAAAGCCGGTGTTCCGCAAAGATCGGCGGGATCCGATCCGTTTGCCCTGTCAGCGCGTGATAGTAGGCGCTGGTAGCGTTCCAGATATTGATCCAGGCTACATTGTGATGCCGCAACAGCGCTGCGTAGCTCTGTTCAAAGGTAGCGCGGGGTTCGATATCCGCGCACAGCGAAAGCCGCCGCGCCAGAAAGTCGCAGCAAAGCGCCATATTTTCCTGTCCGTTTCCTTCGATCTGCGCGTAAGCGCTTTCCAATTCTATGTGCGCGTCTGTAAACCGGCCTTGCATGAACGCCGCTTCTGCATGCATGATCTTTTCCGCGCCCTGTCCGTGGCCGCCGGTGATCTTGTAATAATGCGGCATGCACTCGTCCATTTCAGCAAGCTCGCCGGCAAGTTCGCCCGGCGCCCCGTAAAACATCATCAGCACCGACGGAGATCCGAACGTCCAACCGCCGCTCTTGTGGATACTGATCGCGGGGCGGGACATCTGACTGCTGGCGCTGCGGTGCAGACGGCTCATCGCGCTGATATCATTATAGCAGAGAAAACTCTGGATGAGATCACATTCTCCCAGCAGATTGCCGCGCTCCTGCGCGGACAGCTCCGGATGCTCCGCGATCGAAGCCATCAGCAAGCCCTTCATCTCCATCATCTTCGGGATTTGCCGCCAGTTGAACATGCTGCGCATCAGCACCAGAATCGCCAGCGGATGCTCTTTTAGTACGGATTCCGGGCATTTGCCGATGCTGTCGAGCACCTTCTGCGGGTTCAGGGAAGAAAGCAGGATGCCGGCGTCCATTTGAACAATGCGCAGCAGCGCGTCATAATTCCCGCTTTTTCGGTAAGCGGACATCGCATGGAGATATTGCCTCTTGCCCTCGTACCAGAGTCCGAAACGTTCCCGGTAGTTCTTCTGCTCCGCCGGCGCAAGCGTCAGGAATGTACGCTCCGCGCACGCTTTCATCATGTGGTGAAAACGGTAAGTCACGCCGTCCGGCAGGCATTTTACAAACGCGTTCTGTGCGGTCAGCACGGAAAGCAGCTGCTCGGTCTCTTCGTTCTCCGTCACATAGCGCGCCATCTCCACGGTAAATTCATCCGCAAGCCCCATGACTGCCAGAAATTCCCGCTGTTTTTCCGAAAGTGGGTCGATCATGGCAGCCGTAAACATCGTATAGATATCGGAATTCCGATCCGGCAGCGTCCCGCTCTCAGAGAGCGTTCGCAGGTTCAGATAGACCGCCGAAAACCAACCCTCGCTGGAATAAAGCAGCGAATCGACTTGCTCGTCCGAAAGCTCCGTCCCGCACCGATGCGCGTAAACAGCCAGTTCGGTATGGTTCAGCCGCAGCTGTTCGGTTCCGATCTGATAAACCTTGCCGCCCAGCCGGACCGCCTCCGCGGCCGGCAGGAATCGATCGCGGCTGGCTACGAGCAGATGCACGTTGCCGGGCAAGCGGTTTGCCAGTTTGCAGAGAAATCCGGAAGCGCGGCTGTCTGTCAGCAGATGAAAGTCATCGATGAAAATATAGCAGGCGGTTTTCCCTTCCAGTTCATGGCAGATCGTATCAATCAGCAATCCGCCGCCTGCGGCATCGCTTGGACAGACATAATCAACCAAAAAGTCAAACCCTGCCCGCGAAAAAGCGTCCTGCGTACTTTTCCAGAAGATCGCGAGATTATCGGAATACCCGCTGATACGGATGACCCGCAGCGGTTCTGTTTTTGCGCGTTCCTCCAAGTACCAGTTCACGGCCGTTGTTTTGCCGTAGCCCATCGGCGCCACCACCGTCGTCAACCGGCAGCGGGAAATCGGTCGCAGACTCTCCTGCAGCCGTTCGGATATGTAAATGGTATTCAAATTCCATTTCGGTTTTGGCATGATGCTCTCCTTCGCACGAATCCTGTTTTATTGTTTCCATTATATCCAAATATCCGCAGAAAAGCAAGGAAGAAGCGGAAATGGTGTTTTTGCCCATAACGTTTCACCAAAGCAAAAAGACACGCAAACGAGTGTCTTTTTGCTTTATGTATATCGTCCGTTTAGAATGCCTGCTTGACATCCCTGCCTTTTAAACAGGGAGTTGAACTCACATCTCATGTTTCTCTTGAATAAGTTAAAGGATTTTCACTTCCATGTCTCGGAAAAACCGGATCATATCAATATATTCGATTTCATAGTCCTCGCAGATATTTGGAATTTTTACTCTTTTTTTGCTATTCGGGTCGTAAGTCTCTTCTGTAACGACTACATACTTATGTGCCAAAGCGTGCGCACAAATCCATGAGTCTGCAACCCGTGCGAATTCTTCCTTTGCTGCATACCGGGGCTCATCTCCTGCGCGGACGTAATTCCCGTCATTTCCATTTCAATGCCGAATCTCTGGCTTCTCAAACAGAATCAGTCCTTTGCTTATCCTGTTTCTTTTTTTCTTTTTTCTGCTCGGAAGAAATCCGCTGAGACACAAAGTCTCGAACCGCAGGCGGCACCTGCTTTGCATAAAGACTGTCAAGGGCTGCGGGCAGCTCTGTTTCCAAGTTCATCCCCTTTTGCAAAAGGTACATCGTTAGCGCCGCATACTTTTCTTCTTCGTATGCGATACTGATATTCACTTTCTTCATTTGAGGCCTCCCAAAATCATCTCGTTTTCCGCTGCCGGCTCATTCCGCTCGATCGGAAGTTCTTCCTGCGCCTCGACAGTTGCGCGAACCAGCGGCAGAAAAGCTGCATACCTTGCGTAGCTTGCGCCTCTGCTTCAATGAGAATGGCATCCTCATAACCATCGCCCAGCATCATCAGGCAGTGCGCGATGCCGTCTTGATCAAGCCCCATCAAATCACGATAGCGAATCAAAAATTCGTACTCCTCCAGAAGATTTTCTTTTAGATATACAAAGTCGCTTCCGCTTAGCTCTAAGATTTTTTCCACTTTGCACAGCCTCGTGTCAAAACGAGGCTCCTTGCGAAACAGCGTTGTGTTTAGCTCCATAAACTTCTCCTTTCCTGCTTTCAAAAAAGCAAAAAGCACAGGAAGTGCTTGATAACTTCTTGTGCCTTTTGCCTAAGTTTCTTATCGTTTTTTTATTTGCTTTATTTCTATTTTTTTGCCTCAAAAACGATATGGCCATCTGTAATTTTCATCGACCACCTGCCTTTATAAACGGTGTCATCTTCCCATTCCCCTGCCAAAGGTTCAAACTGTATTTCATCCTGCGTTATTTTCATCTTATAAAGATCCATCGACTCATACATTTTTTGAAACCAATCGAGCGTATAGGAAGAATCCCGCAGCAAATATCTTTGACCAATTTCTAATGACACACTGCTCCCCTCTAAAAGTTCCTTCGGAGTGCTTGCAAGCGCAATGTCAGGAAACAGAACACTGCCTAAATATTCATCATAGTCCTTGGTATATAAGGCAACTGCACCATTATAGATTAAAAAAGAGTTTCTTGTTTTGTTGTCAAACGGCTCATCGCGCGCATAAAGTGAAAAGAACGATGTTTTGTTCTCCTGATTCACAAGCATATATCCCTTTTGCTCATCCATTTCCATTCTTTTAATATCCAAGCTTTCCCTTATGCGACTCAGGATCTCCGATGTCTTTAGATCTGTACCAAAATACAGATAGGACGGACCGTACATTTCGTACCCGGAAATCGGTATCTCCAAGCTATATCCATCCGGGAATGATGTATATGACATCGTTTCCCTTTTTCCATAGCCCCGCGAGTGTGAATTTTCCCTGATAAACAGAAATATGCCTGCAAGAATGAGCAACAGCAGAATCACGCTTACTATTTTTTTCATAATCAGTAATAGGTGATCGCACATGCTGATGATACAAATGCTGCACTCGCAGGACTTGAGCAGACAACATCTGTATACTGGGAGCCTACCCAACCGAAATGGGTATGCAAGTTATTATTTGTATCATATCCATATACAACAATATCGTGATCTACCGTACTGTTATCGGTCTTTCTTGGATCATAAAATCGATCCACATAAACAACCGGTATCTGCCGATTTTGTAATTGATATATAATATCCGATACGGACGGCATCCATCCAACCCATGTCGTTACGGAAATTCCTTTATCAACCGATAGGTATGTCTTCATGATCTGAGCGATTTGACTTGCATTGGTCGCACTGGAGTAACCTAATCCGCTTACACCTATGTCTTCATACAAATGTCTTGTAAAGGAATTGTCCTTAAAAGCATTACCCGCACTGTTCAAGAAATCACTATTAATGTAGTTCTTATTTAGACAATAATCATAATATAATAGAACAATCCCCGAAGCGATATACCCACATATTCCATTGGTATTAGGAGGAACATAATAACCTACCTTATTCTTGTCATTTAAGTTCGTAAAGAAACTTTTATTATTTCCGATATAGGTTGTCGTTGCTTGAATTGAATTTGGATTGTCCATTCGCATACATGCAGCATTGTCTGTCTTCGTATTTGCTGTAGCAAACACTCTTTGTGCATTCTTTGATATATCTTTCGCTGTCAAAACAGCTTCGCTGCTTAGTTCATATCCAAGGATTGTGTGCTTATATTCTTGATTTGGCGCTGCATAGTAATATCTTGATGGTCCACAATATCTTAAGTCACCTTCACAGTTATGGTATGGAGATTGTCCTTCGAGCGAATATTCCATGATGATTTGGGTCTCTGTGTTATAAATAAGATAGCCTTCCGGTGCACATTCAACCACCGTATATTCATTTCCGTCAAAATCATGAACTTTTTTCACCGATGAAAGTTCTTTTGCACTATCCAGCTGTGTAATTACATTTACAATTTTTTGATTTGTTTCTACATTGAGATTTTCAAGAAATGTATTCGCATCTGCAAGGGTTGCCGTACTAAAAATCATAAGCATTATCAGCAATAATGATGTAAGCTTTCTTAACATAACTTCCCCTTCCTTTCTTTCAAAAACCGAAAATGAGTTCTTAGTAGAGCATACTTGTCAAGTTCTTGCATTTCCTGTTTCATCATATACTAATCAAAACGATAAAAAACGCACGAAGCTAATGTATTAACAAGAAATACTACCTTCGTGCGTTTATGAAATAAGTTTTAACTTACGATGCCAAGCGTTGTGGACTTTCCACGGGAGTACCAGTACTCTGCAGTTTCCCTTCTTCATGGCGACTCCTTTCGTTTATCTGCTTGTGCACTTTTTTCCAGAATATCACAATAATTTTTCTTTGTCAATAATTTGGCAAAATATATTCATATTACTCATACCTGATGCCCGGCACTTTCAGCCAGTGCGTCCATCTCCCTGCAGAAAGTTTTGTCTCCAAAATACCGGCGTGCGTATTGGCAGCTTCGATCACCTTGCCGTCTCCGACATAGATGCCGATATGTCCTTTTTGCAAAACCGTAATGCCGGGGATCTTTGGCATCGAAGAAATTGTTCCTTTTTCTTTTGCCTTCTCAAACATTCCGTCTGCACCGACATCGGCATGTCCGCCGCGTCCGTACTCGATTCTTTTCGTTTCCGGATTCAGCCACAGATAACCTTTGATGAGGCCGACGCAGTCTGCCGTGCGTTTTCCAAGGTAATGTTCGCTGATGAATTTCTTTTCCGCGCCGATTTCGGCAGGGTACTGCCTTAGCTTCTGCTGAAAGGTTCTTGCTGTCAGGACTTCGCCGTAAGTTCCCCAGACATAGCCCCAGCCGACCGTTTTGCGCGTTTTGCAAAGAGCGCAAGGTCATGCGCATTTTTCGTCTTTGGGTTTTCATAGCCGCTGAGGTTGCTAACATCCGCGCTTGCAGCGCTGAGAAGTGCCTTCAGGGCATCGTCCGAAACCGAAATGCCGAATACCTTTCGGATTTCTTCAACCAGCGCATCCATATATTCTTTTGCGTTGATCTGCCCGGCATGAAACAGGAACTGATGGGTCGGAATCGAAAAGAGCGGCTTGGTGTATTCCTTGACCGCAGGAATGAGAAAGTCCTCGACATTTTGACTGGCAATCGCAATCGAGGAATCTTTTTTTCGGTCACGCTTCATGCCGTTTCGGATATACTCAATCGCTGTCATGTTTGATAAAAACAGATAGAGCTCATCGATCGCGGCCAGCGTGTTTCCTCTGGATAGTAAGAGATTGGACATATATGATAAAATGTTAAACAGCATCGCGTCCTTCAGCTTCTTGTTCGTATCCATCAGACCTTTTACGCCAAAGCACAAAAAGTCATCGGCTTTGATGTTTGTATGGCTGTTAAAGAAGCAGCTTTCCGCACCCACGCACATCGAGTGAAGGCCAAGGCAGACCCGCTGCAGGGTTTCCTCGGTATAGATTTCCTTTTTCGATGCATCGTAGTTTTCATAGGCTTCCTCTGGTCCTATGTCAAGATGATGATGAGCGGGGCATACTCGGTATCGTGTATCTCGCTGCTCAGCAGCCCCTTCACCACCAGTCGCACGCCTTCCATATCGGTGCCTGCCTTTTGCTTTTCTTTTTCTATCATGTTCTCACCTGCTTTCTCTGTCGTTTGCTTGCTGCTCCGTTTTTACATTTTTACATCTGTAAAATGGCATAAAAAAAACAGATAAAAATGTTACTTTTCTATCTGCTTCTTCTCAAAAATATTTACTTTTTTCACTCGGTTTTCTTTCCGCTTCTCGCCCGCCCCGATTTCGTGGGGGTTCAAATCTCGAAATTTGCAAGAAAACCCGTTTTGCATCCCTAAGTCGGTACAATGATTTACGCGCTTTTTTGCTGTCAAAAAACGCTGAAACCCAGTCATAGACTGGGCTTCACAACTATGCATCCTAAATGGACGCATTACTTGGTGCGGTCAAAGGGATTCGAACCCCCATGGTCTCCCACACGGACCTGAACCGTGCGCGTCTGCCAATTCCGCCATGACCGCATATGTGATTGTTCCGTTCCTCAGCGGAACAATCATAATTATACAACAGATCCTTCGAAAATGCAACAAAAACTTTGCAAGATTTTTAAGTATTTTAAGTTTTCTGCGGTTTTTACTCGATCGAAAGGTTCTTCTTTTTCAGTCGGCTGTAGACGCTTCTGCGCACCAGTGCATAGATGACGGAAAACAGCGGGATGAACAGAATAATGCCAAAAATACCGGACACTTTGCCTCCAACAACCACCGCCAGCAAGGTCCAGAGCGCGGGCAGTCCCACGGAAGTTCCCACCACCTTCGGATAGACGATATGTCCTTCGATCTGCTGGATGACGAAAAATACCACCAGAAACCAGAGTGCTTTTTCCAGACTGGTGACCGCGATCAGCAGGAAGCCGAACATCATGCCGATAAATGCGCCGACAAGCGGAATAATCGACATGCAGCCGATGATCACCGCAATGCTACCGGCATAAGGGAACCCGCCGATCAGCAGCGTAAGGAAAAACATCATGCCGAGGATCACGGCTTCCAAACATTGTCCGGACAGGAAACCCGCGAACGTCTTATAGGACAGACTCGCGATGTCGCAGACCTCATCTGCCCACGGTTTCTTAAGATACGCATAGGCCAACTGTCTTGCCTGTCTGCCCAACTTGCACTTGTTCAGCAAAATATAAATCGCAAAGATCAGCCCAAAGCCGAGGTTGGCTACGACGCCGAAAACGCTGTTTGCCGCCTGCCCGGCTGTCGATAAGATCTCACCGCTGTTATCCCGGATCTGCTGCAGCAGCGTATCCCAGTCGAAATTCATCACCCATTTTTTTACACCGCTCATGTCGATTCCATAGCTTTCCGCCGTTGTGATCCACGATGGATAATTTTCGCTGACAATGGTTGCAATGCTCTTTACAGATTCCACCATGTTCGGAAAAATGACCTTTCCGACAAAGAAGACCGCCAGCACGACTAGAACCAGAGTCACGACCAGACTCAGTGCGCTTTTCATGCGCAGCAAAAGCCTCCATGCATGGCGCCCGTTCAGCCACTCGATCTTTTTCTCGAAGAAGTTCATCGGAACGTTCAAGATAAACGCAATGATTCCACCCGCGATTAACGGCATGACCAGACCAATCATCGTTTCCAGCGCTCCCATGACCAGATTAAGATGCTGCAGTGCCGCAAACAGTGTCACCCCCACGATCACCAAGATCAAACAATTTCTGAAATTCTTATCCGGTTTTTCTCCCATCTCTCATCCTTTCGTACTTCCGTACCGCCCGGCACGCCCCTTTATTTTACCTCTTTGATATCTGCCAACTTCAGACGCCGCGGAATGTAAAAATATTCTTCCGTCGGATAGCCCAGCAGCATGCAGCCGTAAAAGCCATTGTTGTCCGGCAGCGGGAACATCGCCGCCAGTTTTTCGCAGTTATTCAGGAATCTCTGCAGATAGCCCGACCAGCAGGTTCCGATGCCGCGCGCCTGCAGAGCCATTTCCGCATAGGTCAGCGCGATAACGGTGTCCTCCACCGGGCGACTCGCGTTGTTTCTGGCATAAGCGATAATCACGCTCTGCGCTTTGCCGAACACCTTATTCCAGCCGCTTTCCAGTCCGTCCAGGATCTCCGGACAATCTCCGGTTTCCTTGAGATGCTCCACGATGATCTCCATCATTTCATCGATGATTGCTTTGCCGTTCACGACATAATATTTCGTCGGGTGCTGATTTTTGGCGCTCGGCGCCCATGCCGCCACGTTCAGCGCGCTTTCGATCTCCGTCATCGGTACGGGCTCCGGCTTGAAATTGCGGTAGGAACGTTTCGTCAAAAGGAAATTCTCCAGGTCTGCCGAAAACGTGTCTTCCAGAACCGGCATCTCTTCGCTGAGGATCGCCGGCTGATCGCCGTAAGTGATGGCGTTCTCCGGACAGGCGATCGCGCAATGCATGCATTTGATGCAGCCTTTCGCGCGGTTGATCACCGGCCTGCCGTCTTGCACCTCGATGGCGCTACAAACGCATTTGTCCGCGCAGCGCAGACAGCGGATACATTTTTCTTCGTGAATTTGGATCATTTCGGGATACCTCCTCTGTTGTTTTCTGTCTTTTTTCTTCTGCGTCTTTCTCTCGCTTTCCTTCGTCCGCCTACCAATTTACCGTCCGATCGATCTGCTTTTTCTGCTCCGCCGCGCTCAGGCGGAGATAGATCGCGGTCGTATTGAGGCTCTCGTGTCCTAGGATATCCGAAAGAAGCGCGATATTCTTGTTCTGTTTCAAGAACAGGATCGCGAACAGATGCCGAAAGGCGTGCGGATGCAGCACTTCCTCCCGGATGCCGTATTTGCGTCCGTATTTTTTGATCTGGCAGCCGATACCGCCGGTCGAGAGCTGCTCGCCGTATTTATTTGGGAACAAGTACACCGAATCGACAGTTTCGAAATAGTCTTTGCTCTCCTTGATCAGATTTTTGGGAATCAGGATCCGGCGGATCTTTCCTTTGGTCCATAGGGTAAACTCGCCGCTTTCCAGACAGCTCTTTTCCAGCTTGGTCAGCTCCGACGCCCGGCATCCGGTCGCCGCCAGAAATTTGACCATATAGTAGACTTTCCATTTACGTTCTTCTGCCAGACGTTCCAGAAAATATTTGTATTCCCGCAAGGTGATGACGTTTTCCACCGATGTCCGTTTCGGCAGTTTGATGCCCTTCACTTTGCAGTCCGCACGCCCGACAAAATCACAGTAGACATTCATAGCCACACACCGGAGAGCTGCCGTTTTCGGTTTATACAATCCCATCTGCCACTGTTTGAAGTCGATCATGTTTTCTTTGGTCAGTTCCTCATATTTCCCGAAAAAGGCTTTTACCGCCGCGGTGTAGCTTTCAATGGTACTGGGCGCGCGTTCTAAATTCATCAGGTGCTTCTTAAATTCGTCTGTCCTGCTCTCCACCGTTACTCTGTCTCCCTTGTCTGATGCCTATCTTATCATTTTACTAAGATTTTGCGGATTTGTAAAGGATTTATCCGGCCGGATGTGCGGATCCCGGTAAACGACGCAGGATGCATCCGCGCTTTTCTACAGTCCCCCGTAAAAGATATGCATGATGTTCCAGATGCTCACGCCCGCGAGCCCGTATTCCGTGACCAGCGCCAGCCGCGTCTGCCAGCTCTGTTCATTTTCAAACCAGACAATATGCTCGATTCCCGCCGAGCTCGTATAGGTGTAAAACGGTGCCTGCGCAGTTTCATCCCATTCGACCGGCACGCCGTAATATTCCGCCCGCGCCTGCGCCTGATAATTGGTCAGCTTCTCGGCTTTCGACTCGCCCCGCACAAACGGCAGCGCCCAGTCGTAACCGTAATTGCTCATGCCCATGAGGATCTTCTCTGCCGGGATCTCGGTCAGACCGTATTCCAGCACACGCCGCACGTTGTTGATCGGCGATACCGCCATCGGTTCCCCGTAGGTGTAACCCCATTCATAAGTCATCAGCAAACAGTAATCTGCCGCGCGCCCCATTCCCGCGTAGTCGTGTCCCTCGTACAGTACCCCAGGCTGATCGGCCCGCACCTTGGGCGCCAGCGCTACCGTCGTCAGCAAGCCCTGCGGTGAAAGCCGTGCCCGTGTCCTCGCGACCAGATCAACGTAATCCGTTGCGTACGCCCGCGGAATGTATTCAAAATCGAAGTCCACGCCGCCCATATCTTTTGTGCGCAGATTCGCTTCGATGTTGTTGATCAGATTGGCCTGCGCCGCGGGATCCTCAAAAGCCGCCGCCGCGATATTGTCATTAAAATTTCCTTCCGCATCCAGCGGCGTCAGAACCATCATCGGCCGCACCCCGGCCGCGTTCGCCGCCGTCACCAGATCCGCGTCTTCCAGATCTATCAGATCACCGTCCTCCGTAAAACCGTAGCTGAATGCCGACAGCCACGTAAGCCGCGGCAGCCACCAGGCGAGCGTTGCCTCGCTGATCGCCGGATACGCGTAACCGTTCACAAGATACTCTGCCATATCGCACCTCCTGCATTTCAGTATATGCGGCACAAGCTCGTTCGACATCTGCTCGTTTTTGTTTTTCTGCACAAATCTGCGCAAAAATGTATACATGATACATGACAGCGGAATATAGTAACACTTGCGCAAAAGTGGTAAAATATTTTTATTAGTATACATGTAAGCATATGCGCACGCGCGAACCCATAAGGAGGTGCTCTATGGCAACCAATTACGGTGGATACATGGGAAAAGTCATGCTGATCGATCTGACCACCGGTCAGGCAAAGGAATACCCCTGGACCGATCGGGAAAGGCGTCTTTTTCTTGGCGGAAAAACGATGGCAGCGAAAATCCTGGGAGATTGTTTGACGCCCTCTGTCACACCGCTTTCGGAAGAGAATATGCTGGTCATCACGACTGGTCCGTTTACCGGCTCCGGAACCCCAAGCTCCAGTCGTTTCAACATTTCCACCCTTTCTCCACTGACCGGTATCCTGACATCCTCCAATTGCGGCGGAAACTTCGGATACTATCTCAAAAAAGCCGGTCTTGATGCATTGATCATCAAGGGAAAAAGTCCGTCTCCGGTATGGCTCGAAATCCAGAACGAAACCTTTACTCTCCATGATGCGGAAGATCTTTGGGGAACGTTGACAGGAAACGCGCAAACGCTTCTGGATGAAAAGCTGAAGCAGACCACCGGAAACGGAAAGCCGGTCAAAAATGGAAAGATCGTAATCGGTCCAGCCGGCGAAAATCTGGTATCCTACGCTTCGATCGTCAGCAACGAACGTTTGGCCGGACGCGGGGGCACCGGCTGCGTCATGGGATGGAAAAATCTAAAGGCCGTTACGGTCTCCGGTAATCATACCGTAACGGTCAAAAATGCCAAAAAGCTTTCCAGATTAAACAAGGCATGGTTTCGTTATCTCCGCAAGCATCCGCTTACCGGAGATCAGCTTCCGCGGATGGGAACCGCGGGATTGGTGTCCACCATGCAGATGCGAGGTCAGCTTTCTACTAAAAACTATAATTACGGTCAATTTGATGACTTTGATATGGTCAGCGGCGAAACTCTGGCCGAAAAATACAACATTGTGAATAAAGGCTGCCTGAGCTGTCCGATCAAATGCGCCCGTACCGTGGAAGTGGACGGCAAAGCAGTGAAAGGTCCCGAACTGGAAACCCTCGGTCTTTTAGGTGGCGGGATTCTCAATAAGGATCTTCCATCCATTCTCAAATGGAATTATGAGCTTGATGAGTTAGGCATGGACACGATTTCCGCCGCCAACACGCTCGGCTATGCGATGGAAGCCAATGAAAAAGGGCTGTGGGACAACGATCTCAGCTTTGGTTCCATCGACGGTATCTCTGCGCTTTGGGAGGATATCGCCTACCGCCGCGGCATTGGAAATGAACTTGCGAACGGCTCGCGTTGGTGTTCCGAAAAGTACGGCGGCAAGGAGTTCGCGAATCATGCGAAAGGAATGGAACTCGCGGCTTACGAGCCTCGCCGTTCGGTCGGTCTCGGGCTTGGCTATGCGATCTCGAATCGAGGCGGCTGCCATTTGAACGGAGGCTATATGATCATCGTAGAAGGCCTGGCTCTGAACGTAGATCCGCAAACACCGCATGCAAAACCGGATTTTACGGTAATCTTTCAAGATCTGATGGAAGCGGTATCTTCCTGTGGGCAATGTTTGTTTACAACCTATGCCTTTTTTCCGCCTCCACTGATCAGCAACCCGCAGAGTTGGTATACCCGGCTCTTCTGTGCCGCGGTTCCATATATCGGCGGTATACTCCGACTTTTAAATCTTTTTCCGCGGGTGATCTGCTTCCACCTTCCGGTCATTTTCAATCAGTCAAAGGCACTGCATCTGGTCACCGGAATGCCGGTGACTTTCGGGTCTTTCCTAAAGACCGGAAAACGTGGTTATACACTCGAGCGCTATATCAATACCCGCTTCGGCATTACCGCGAAAGACGACGCCCTGCCGTCCAGACTTACCGATGTACCGCAGGATCCGCAGGATGAAACGACAAAGGTTCCGTTGAAACGAATGAAAAAGGTCTATTATCATGCGCGCGGCTGGGATCAAAACGGTATCCCAACTTCGCGGACGTTAAAAAAACTCAATCTGGATGAGAGGTGATAGCATGGTTACCATAAAACTGTTCGGCTCTCTGCGTCTCAAAACAGGGTTTAAAGAAATGGAGGCATACGTTGCTTCTGTGAAAGAGGCCTGTGAAATTGTCGCACGTGCTACCGGTTGGGCCGAGAAAGACTTCAAAAGATGTGTCTTCATGGTGAACGGAAAGCAAAGCAAGCTTTCTTCCGCTCTGAAAGACGGTGATGAGCTGGTTTTGATGGCACCGTCCGGCGGCGGCTGAGAAAGAGAGGAATGTCATGGCGTATTATATTTCAGAACAATGCATTGGCTGCACACTCTGTGCAAAGTACTGTCCGGTCGGCGCGATCTCCGGCACACGGAAGGAACGTCACCATATCGATCCGTCACTTTGCATCAGCTGCGGCGTCTGCGGCAAGGTCTGTGCGAAGAGCTGCATTTGCGATGATGACGGAAAAAAAACAAAGAAGATTCCGAAGTCCGAATGGAAGCAGCCACAGATCGATGCAGCGCTCTGCGCCGGCTGCAGTCTTTGCGTGGAAAACTGCCCCCAAAACTGTCTTGAGGTGGAGCCTCCAAAATTTCACGGCGATATCCACACGATCGCCCGCATGAAAGAAGGAAAAGAAAAGGACTGTATCGACTGCCGCATCTGCGGCCATGTTTGTCCGATCGATGCCGTTTCTTTCCAGGCAGACAAATCATAAAAAAAGATGTATCAGAAAAGGAGTCGTATTATGGGAAAGATCTATGCACGCATATTTCAAGCTTGTTTTAAGGTCGGCATGGCTGTTCTGCCTTGGCGCATGCCGGAAACACTGGAAGGTCCGGACTGTATCAAAAAGCTGCCAGCCAAGATCAAAAAAGATGGTTTCCGTAAGGTTCTGGTTGTTACAGACGCGGTTCTGATGAGTCTCGGCGCGCTGGACGGTCTGCTTGCGGCCATGGACACGGAAGGCATCGAGTATACCATCTATGATAAAGCAGAACCGAATCCGACCGATATCCATGTCAACAACGGCGTCGCGCTATACAAGGCCTCAGGCTGCG
Source organism: Firmicutes bacterium UBA6418 (assembly GCA_002439735.1). Lineage (GTDB taxonomy): Bacteria > Bacillota > Clostridia > Peptostreptococcales > Anaerovoracaceae > CAG-238. Next base: position 21,088 of record DJPG01000131.1, read on the forward strand.
AATGCATGATCGCTTTCGGCGGAGGATCGCCGATGGACTGCGCAAAAGGCATCGGCGCGCGCCTTGCCCGACCGAATAAGACGGTCGCGCAGCTTCAGGGTACCTTTAAAGTCCTGCACAAACTTCCGATGTTTTACGCAGTTCCTACGACTGCGGGAACCGGATCGGAAACAACGCTGGCGGCTGTCATCACGGATTCCGCAACTAGTCATAAAGCCGCCATTCAGGATACTTGCCTGATGCCGAAATTTGCAGTCCTGGATCCGCTGCTGACCGTGGGGCTTCCCCCGAAGGTCACCTCCACAACGGGTATGGACGCGCTGTGTCATGCGGTCGAAGCCTATACCAACCATACCTATAATTCGAAATTGGAAAACAAACTGGCCGAGGATGCGGTTCGCCTGATTTACCATAATCTCTATAAAGCCTATTTGGACGGAACCGATCTGGAAGCACGTCAGAACATGCAGAAAGCGGCTTTCTACGCAGGACGCGCTTTTACCCGCGGCTGCGTCGGTTATGTGCATGCCATCGGTCACACCCTCGGCGGTCTTTACGGAACACCTCACGGACTTGCGATGTCGATCAATCTGCCGCATGTGATGCGACTGTTCGGTTCTGCTGCCCATGAGCGGCTAGCACGTCTGGCAGAGGTCTGCGGCATGACCGGAAAGGATGATGCGGAAAAAGCCGAAAAATTCATCTGCTGGATCGAGGAGTTAAAGGAAAAAATGGACATTCCGAAGTATATCGATCCAATCCCTGAAAAAGATGAAGATCAGATCATCCGCTGGGCAATGAAGGAAGGCAACCCGATCTACCCGACGCCGGTTTATTGGGGATACGAGGAATTCAAGAAGGCGCTTCGTTACTGCCAGGGAAAAACGATTTGATCTCCCCGGTATGCGCAGTTCCGTAGCCGCCGATCTCTTTCAGCTTTTCTTGAAATTCCGCGCTGCGCAGGATCTCCAGGAACGCTTCGACCTGCGGAAGCTGCAGATCCTGTGTGCGAATCGCAAAGTCATAGTCTTCCACACCGACTTCGATAAAATCCAGACCAAGCGCTTCCGCAGCTGACCGAATACCCATACCCGCGTCCGCTTCTTCCGACGCAACAAGTGCCGCAACCGCCATGTGCGTTGCGGCTTCTTTGTCATAGCCGCAGATGCTGCGGGGCGATATACCCATCTGCTTTAGTTTATAGTCCAGCAGCACGCGGGTGCCGGCACCGCGTTGACGATTGATATAGCGAACCCTTGGCAGGTCTTCTATGCCGGTGATCCCCCATGGATTTCCTTTTTTCACCATGATCCCCTGGATTCTTTGTACGCCTTTAATCAGACTGATCGGCTCATCGGCAAAAAGCTTTTTTAGGTAAGAAACATTATATTCGCCGGTTTCTTCGTCCAAAAGATGCGTCGGCGCCAGTGTCGTTTCTCCGCGTTTTAATGCCATCAGACCGCCCATGCTACCGATATGGGTTCCGGACAAGCCCATTCCCGGATAGCAGGCCGCCATTCGATCCCCGATCAAATCGATGATCAGATCGTGACTCCCGACCGATACCAAGGTATTCGCAAGCGTTTCCCGATCCTTGTACAGTTCCACCTCTACGATTTCACCTGCCTCATAGCCTTCTCGGTTTTGTGGAATAAGGCAAAATCCATCCGCGCGCACCAGACTCATTGCGGCGCCCGCGCCTCTGGCCAGAGGCGCGCAGACAAAACGCCCTCTGACCTTGCCCACACGGACGCGCACATATTCCTCATGCTTCAAGGATGACACCATTCGTTTGGAAAGCACCGCCTTAACCTTTTCCGCGCTGTCCTTTTGCCTTCTTCCGGATAATGCTGCCAGCACGGGGGAGACGAATTTTCGAAATGCCAGATACGCACTGACCGGATATCCTGGCAGACCGATCACGCTTTTTCCGTCGACGATCGCCAGAATGACTGGTTTCCCCGGTTTCATGGCAACGCCGTGAATGATGACCTGTCCAATCTCCCGCAGCACATGTACCGTATAATCCTCCGTCCCTGCGCTAGATCCGGCATTGATGATCACCAGATCCTGATCCTGCAGCGTGTCGCGGATCGCGTCTTTGATCCTGTCATACTCATCCGCCACGATCGCCTGCCGCGTCGGTATGCCGCCTTCTTCTGTCACCATGGCGGCAAACATCCCGGTGTTGGAATCGATGATCTCTCCTTCCCGCGGCGTCGCGTGCGGCGGAATGATCTCGCTTCCCGTTGGGATGATACCGACCCGCGGCCGCGCGAAGACATCCGCTTCCAGAATTCCGCCTGCAAGCAGGACTCCAATGTCCACAGGTCGGATCACATGGTTGGTCGGCAGGAGCATTTCTCCCGCAACGATATCCTCGCCCAGAGGGCGCACATGCTGCCAGCCGGCTGCGGAAGCTGTGATCTCGACTGTCTCTTCATCGATCTCAATGAGATCCTCTGCCATGATCACTGCGTCATAAGGCGCTTTGATCGGATCTCCGGTATCGACGATCCGGTAATCCACGCCGCGTTTCAGCCGCTGCGGATTTCTTTCAGACGCGGACGCAGTTCGCGCGGCGATCACGGCAATGCCGTCCATTGCCGCCGCGTTAAAAAGCGGAGAGCAACATTTGGCAAACACGGGAGATGCGGTCACTCTACCCAGACTGTCATAGACGTTTACGCGCTCTGTTTTCGGAGTAAGGATTCCTGCCGCGCGCAGCGCCTGCATGTATCGTTCGACACTCTCTGCCACCGGTGTGGTCTTTAAGTATAAATTACGTTTCATCTTCCTCGCTTCCTATCATTAAAACAGCTGCACTTTGACGGTCGATCCCTGCTGCAGCCCCTCCTCATTGCGCTCCATCACAAGGTAACCGTCCGCCTCTGATAGGGTGCGGATAAGTCCCGATTTCCCGAGGATCGGCACCACGAGAAGTGTCTTTCCGCCGCTCACGCTCTCCGCATTTTCTGCGCACCCTGTTTCGCCTGCAGCTTTTTCAAGCACACGTACCAGCTGCAAAGTTTCCCGTCCGGGTGATGCCGGCAGGTTTGCAGCGAGGGTTCCGTAGAGGAATCTCGGCTTTCCGGATCTTTCTTCTTCGCTGAGCTGTTTCCAAAGCCGACCTGCAAGCAGATCAAACAAGAGCGACGCAGCGACCGGATGCCCCGGCAGTCCGATCAATGCACAGCGAGTCGGCTCGTCAAAACCCAAAATGGTCGGCTTGCCCGGCTTGATCGCAATTCCGTGCGTGAGGACTCCACTGGAGGCAAGATTGCCAATGACTTTCGCAGTCGCGTCTTTTTTCCCTTGTGAACTGCCGCCGCTGACGACGACCAGATCACAGAGGCACATGGCCTTTCGCATCCGCCTCTGCAAGGTTTCCTCATCATCCGGAAGCAGTTCAAAGCTGATTTCAAATCCATACGCCTGTGCCAGACCAGATAAGGTATAGGAGTTCACATCCCGCATCCTTCCTGCCTCCAAAGTTTCCCTCGGATCCACGATCTCATCGCCGGTCGAAAGGATATGTACACGCCAAGGCCGATAAACCGGAATCCGGATCTTCCCGACGGCCGCCAGCACGCCGAGATCGGCGGCCTGCAAGCGTTTGCCGCGCGGCAGTACCGTCTCTCCTTTGCGCATGTCGTCTCCCGCCTGCACAAGGTTCCTGCCTGGTGAAACAGCGGTGTAAACCACGATCTGATCCGTTCCGAAAGTCTCGCAGTATTCCTCCATGACCACTGCGTCACAGCCTGCCGGCAGGAAACCGCCGGTCGGAATCGCGGCACATTCCCCACTCCCGATCCGGCCTTTCGGGAGGCTGCCCATCGCCACTTCCTGTGTAAGGTGTAAAAAAACCGGCAGGCTTTCGGACGCGCCTGCGGTGTCTGCACTGCGCACCGCGTAGCCGTCCATCACAGAGCGCGGCGCGGGCGGAATATCTTCCGTACAGCGGATATCCTCCGCCAGAACCCTTCCGGCTCCCTGCCAAAACGGGATTGTCTCCGGTTCCATGCGCATACCCGCGCTGCGCGGCCCGCCGCCGCATGCGTATACCGCCAGTTTTTGAAATGCTTCTTCCAATGTGTCAACTTTCAAGAGTTCCATCTTTTTTGCGCGCCTCCCGTTCTTCTGTATTATTACTTCCCGTAAAAATCAAGGAACGCCTTTGCCGGCTGCGTCCGCGGTTCTTCCAACACTTGCCGCATGCTTCCCTGCTCTGCCAGTGATCCCTCGTGCAGGAACAGAACCTCATCCGCCATGCGTCGCGCCTGCTGCAGCGAATGCGTGATCAAGATCACGCAGCATGTGGTTTGTTTCTGATACTCACGCAGCAGCTTTTCCGCAAGCAAAGTCGCTTCAACATCCATTGCCGCGGATGGCTCATCCAGAAGCAACAGGTCATATTCCCGCATCAAAAGTCGTGCCAAAGCCATACGTGCCGTTTCTCCGCCGGAGAGTTTTTTTGCGGGTGTTTGTTTCAGATCGGTAAGCTTCAAAGCGCTCAGCAGCAATTCAGCGCGTTCTGTTCCTTCGTCGTGCGTTCCGTCAGCACAATTGATCATCAAATTCTGCAGAACGCTCATCCGAAAGGCATAGCTTTTTTGGGGTAGAAATCCGATAGACCAGTCGGCACTGTATCCCTGCCCGCCGCCTTGACCGGCGTCATTTTCACAGAAACCCGCAAGGAGTCTGGCAAAGGTGGACTTCCCGCAGCCATTCGCGCCGATGAGCGCATAGATCTTGCCCCGCTCAAACTGCAGAGGCGGCAGATCCAGCACAAAGGACGTTCCATATTGTTTTTGCATCCGGCTCGTGCGCATACTTTGTTTTTCTGCTTTTTTCATTGTCCTGTCCCTCTCTGCAAAATCGAAACCGTGATGTTGATTGCCAGAGACACCGCAAGCAAGATGATGCCCAACGCGAGTGCCATGGTGAAGTTTCCCATGTTTGTGTAATTCATGATCGCAGTCGTCATGACATTGGTCTTAAAGGCGATCGCACCGCCGACCATCGACACCGCTCCGACCTCCGCCATCGCGCGGCTCAATCCCAAGAGGTAAGTCGAAACGATCTGATAGGTGCTCTCACGGATCATCAGCCACAGCAACCGCCCTTTTTTGAGTCCGAGTCCCAGCGCGGTTTCACGCAGATCCGGGTAGATCGCCGCTGCAAATGGTTCCATGGCGCCTGCTATGATCGGTGTGATCAGAAGAATCTGCGCGATCACCATGCCGGCAACCGTATATAAGAGCTTCAGATGGCGCAACGGTCCGACCCCGCAGAACATCAAAAAGCACAAAAGGCCGCATACGACAGGCGGCATTCCCATCATAGTGCGGTTCAGCACAATCAGTATTTTCTTTCCCGGAAATCTCGCGCTGCCAAGCAGGATCCCTAGCGGAACTCCGAAAAGAAGTGCCGCAAGGGAACTGGCAAAGCTCATTTTGAGGGTCACCGCGAGGATCTCAAGCAGCGTTCGATCGCCTGCAAAAATCAGATCCAGCGCCTTTTTCAGAGCAATACTCATACCAAAGACCCGTAATTTAAGCTTCCGTTTTGCCGCCGTTTGCGACAAAGGTCAAGAAGGTTGCCTTATCTGACAGGATATAAGCGCCCTGCTCCGATGCCTGCAGGAGACACGCGCCCATACCGGCGTTCGACGAGATATACCAGTCATAGTTCGCAAAGCTGGCCGGATCTTCGGTGATCCCAAGTTCCGGCGGCCACAGAGACAATTCTTTGGTATGGGTACCGGACCCATCTCCACGGGAAACGAATTTTGCGCCTTGCTCAGCAATCGCCGCAAATGCGTCCGTAACGCTCATTTCTTTAACGCCGACCGGATCTTCCGACGGTCCGCAAAGGACAAAATAGTTGTACATATAAGGTAATCTTTCCGCGTTCTGACCGTCTATCTTGCGGGCAAAGCCGGCGTTTATGAAATCTTCCTCCTGCGCCTTCGCATGGACAAGAATCAGATCCGCGTTGCCGCATTTCGCGTTTGCGATCGCTTTGCCGGTTCCTGCCGAGAAGATCTCAACTTCATAGCCGTAAGCTTCCTCAAATTTCGGGATCAAATAGCCAAGCAGGCCAGAGTCGTTTACAGAGGTCGTTGTAGACATGCGAATCAGTTTCGTAGCTTCTGTCGCCTGCGGAATCTCCGCGTCCGACGAAGCACCGTCATCCAGCAAATAGAAGAGATACTGCCCATATTCATCATATCCGTAATTCGCGGCAAGCTCTTTTCCTTCCTTGGAAAGCAGCCAGTTGATCAGCGCGTCCGCGCCTTGTGTGTTCAGTGTCACATCGCTTACCGGATTGCCGTCAGCGTCCTCAAACGGCGCAGCGTCATTAACGGCCAGCAGGCTGTAGGTGTTGATCATGCTGTCATCCTGCTCAATGAGGATTTTCAGATTCACATCGATGATGGAATCGTCCTGCGGCGTACCCTGGTCTTTGCATGCCGCAAAACTCAGGATCATCGCCATGGCCAGCAGCACAGTGAAAATTTTCTTCATTTTTCTCCTCCTTGGAAAATCTTTTCAAATTCGGAAGGCATCTGCCTTTCGGCACATACCCATCGGCCTGTCTCCGTAGCACCGGTTTGAAACCTTCACCTTAGGTCAACAGGCTCGAAATCCCTTTGAAGTATGAAATTATTTATTTGAAACTACTTCAAGACAGTCGCCTGTCCTGATCATACCTTCCGTAAGGACACGGGCAAAGACGCCGTTTGCGGGCATAATGCAGGTTCCGGTGCGCTGCGCGATTGCGCAGCCGCTGTGGCACTCCTTGCCAATCTGCGTGATCTCCAGAAGAACAGTCCCGCAGCGCAGGCGCGTACCGACCGGAAGCAGTGCCGGGTCAATATCTCTGACAACCAGATTTTCACCGAAACTCCCGTACCGGATGCCGGGTTCTGTCTTTTGGAACTCCTCTATTTTTTCGGCGGAAAGCAGTGAGACCTGCCGATGTCCGCTTCCGGCATGCGCGTCGCCCTCCAGTCCGTAATCTTCTTTCAGCAAGGCCTGTCCGATATTCTGCTTTGCCGTCCCTTTTTCCGGACTGACGCAGACAGCCTCAATCCTGCCGATTCCTTTCGCTTTCATGTTCGCTCCTGTTTCCCAAACTCTCAGCCGCCGATACGAGACATCAGCCTCTCTTCCTTTTGGAAATTCCCGCCTTCCTTTCCCGGCACAGCTTCCGTGAAACAGTGTCCGCGCGGTTTCGCGCAGATCATCTTTTCCACACAGGCCGCGATTTCGGCGTCTTCTGCGCCGCTGCGCAGAAGTGCTCGCAGATCCGCACCGTCCGCGTATTGCAGGCACGGCTTCAAAAGTCCCTCTGCCGTCAGACGAAGCCGATTGCACCGGCTGCAGAACGCGTGACTGATCGGACTAATCAAGCCGATTCGTCCGCGAAACCCATTAAAATTCCAATAAACCGCCGGTCCATGCCCACGTTTTTCATCGCAAGGCTCCGCCGGACCGTAAGTCCGCTGCAAAAGCTGCAGAACTGTTTCCTGTTTCACGCCTTCAAACGCGCTGCCAAGGCCGATCGGCATTGTCTCAATGTAACGCACATCCACATTCCGGCTTCTCGCGATGTCTGCGAGGGCAACAAAATCCTGCGGCGGGATATCCGCGAGCAGAACGCAATTCAGCTTCACCTTGATCTGCGGATATGCCGCGCAGGCATCCAGCGCTTCGAAAACATCTTTCACGCTTCCGCCTGTGATCGCATAGTAGCGCTGCGCACAGGGGGTATCCAGACTGATATTCACAGCATCCAGACCGGCTTCCGCAAGCGCCGCGAGATGTCCCGCGAGCAGGGTTCCGTTCGTTGTGAGTGAAACCGTCTCCACGCCGGGAAGCTTCTTGAGGCACCGCACCAACGCGCTGACGCCGCGGCGCGCCAACGGTTCCCCTCCTGTTATTTTAACATGTTTGATCCCTTTTGCACAGAAAATTTTTACAAGGCGTTCGATTTCGTCAAAGCGCAGGATCTCTTCATGGCTGACAAGCGGTACGCCTTCCGGTGGCATGCAGTACCGGCAACGCAGATTGCACCGGTCTGTAACGGATATTCTGATGTAATCGATTTCTCTTCCGAACTGGTCTTTCATTGCTTCTTCCCAAACGCCACGCCGGATGCCAGCGGGCAGCTCCCACCTAAACGCAGCCGCAGCGGACAATCTTCGTAGCACCGTTTGCCGATCTCGGTCAAGATAAACGTTTCCGTTCCGATCTGAAGCTGATCTCCGATTTTCAAACGATGTAACCCATCCACGACAAAATCGGACTTCCAGCGCTTGCTGCAAAATCCGTCTTCCGCTTCCGCATCACGGAGCCATCGGCTCGTCTGTAGATCCGTAAAGGATACGTGTTGTCGCTTCATCCTCTATCTTCCTCCGCACTCTCCGTCTCTTCCCAGCATGATATCCAGCCCGTGATCGAGCACCGGCAGCAAAAAATCCAAATTTTCTTTTACCGCCTTTGTACTTCCGGGCAGATTGATGATCAGGGTATCGCCCCGCATCACCGAAACCCCGCGTGAAAGCATCGCTTTCGGCGTGATCTGCATCGAGCGAAACCTTAGGTACTCGGCGATCCCCGGCGCGCTGCGTTCCGCTACTGCCAAGGTTGCCTCCGGCGTAATGTCTCTTCCGGAAAACCCGGTACCGCCGGTCGTCAGGATCAGGTCAGCCAATTTTTCGTCGCAAAGTCGCACAAGCTGCGCTTCCAGAAGGACGCGATCGTCAGGCAAAAGTAAGGTTTCCACAATTTCGTATTGTCTGGTCCGGCGCAGTCTCTCACAGATCGCCGGTCCGCTTTCGTCCTTTCTCTCTCCGGCCGCCCCCTTGTCGCTCAAGGTGATCACTGCCGTCCGATATTTCGCACAACTCATGTTTTTTCCTTTCCGGCAGGGCTTTTTAGGCTTTCCTGCATTCCGCTTCCGCATCTGCTTTTTCAATCTTTATTTTTCGAGTTTCCCCACAATACAGATCCAGGAAGAGGACTTCATTTCGGAGAACGCTCTCCTTATCCAGCAATATCTTCAAGGCTTCGCTGACTTGTACAGCAGCAACCGCTGCCGGCGTAAAAGCTGGATTTCCGATTTTTTCCGCTTCCTGCTGATCCTCGCGGTTTGTATTCTGATACAGTTTGTGCAATGTCCGGTCGCCCGGCATTACCGTACAGACCTGTCCGAACCAGCCGCCGACGGCGCCGTGAACCAGCGGTAGCCGGAAAGTCTCGCAAAGCTCTTCCAGCATACACTTTGCCCACGGACTGTCGAGCGCGTCGACAGCGAGGTCACATCCGTCAAATATCCGTGCCGCGTTCTCCGGACTCAGATACTCCGCAAAGGGTCTGACGGAGACCTCAGAATTGACGCTTTTCATCCGTATGGCCGCTGCTTCGGCCTTGTTCTTTCCCAAATTGTCCTCGGTTGCCAAAAGCTGGCGGTTCAGGTTACTCACGCTGAAGCGGTCCCCATCACAGGCATGGATGTGGCGGACTCCCAGTCTCCCCAGCATTTCGATCAGATAACCGCCAAGCCCGCCGCAGCCGATCACAGCGACCTTCTTCCGTGCAAGGCTTTTTTGCTCTGCCGGATCCAATATTCCATTCTTTGTATATCTGTCTATCATGTTCCCTCTTGTTTCGTAAAAAGCCTCATCGGCTCTGCAGCTTTGCTGCTTTCTCACCTTCACTTATGAAATGGCCGCTCTTGCCTCCGCTCTTTTCGACAAGGTAAACCGCTTCGATCTTCATTTTCTTGTCGATGGCCTTGCACATGTCATACACCGTCAGCAGCGCGACGCTGACGCCTGTCAGCGCTTCCATCTCGACGCCGGTCTGTCCGCTGCACTTTGCCGTGCACCTGCAGCAGATCCGCAGATGCGCCTCATCCATTTCCCAGATGATCCCCACGTGAGTCAGGGGCACGATGTGACACATCGGGATCAGGTTCGCGGTTTGTTTCGCGCCCATGATGCCGGCTGTCGTCGCAACAGTCAGCACAGCGCCTTTTTCGATCGTTCCGCCTTGTACAGCCGCAAAAGCCTCCGCGGACATGCAGATGCTTCCTGCCGCGGTCGCGACGCGTTTCGTCATCTGCTTCTCGCCCACATCCACCATGCGCGCGTTTCCCTGCTCGTCAAAATGCGTCAAATTCATCCTTCACTTTCCTTTCTGTCGTCTCTGTCGTCTGGAGGCTGTGAAAGTTCTCCTTCTTTAATATAACCGTTTTCGACCATGCAAGTCAAGACCTGCTGTCTGCGTTCCTCTGCCAGTTTCGGATTCACAGTCGGCGCGTAGACGGACGGGGCGTTAGGAATGCCCGCCAGCATCGTGCACTCATAGTCGTTCATGTCGATCGGATCTTTGTCATAATATCCGTGTGCGGCATCGTAGATGTTATAGTAGCCGGAGCCAAAGTAAATAGAATTGACATACAGTTCAAACAGCGTTTTTTTATCACAAAGCTCTTCCAGATCATGTGCCACGAAAACTTCCGCGACCTTTCGCGTAAACTTTTTTTCCTGTGTAAAGTACATATTCTTAGCCAGTTGCTGTGTGATCGTGCTGCCCCCTTCGATCAGACGTCTTGCTTCGATATTGTGCCACATCGCCCTGCTGGTCGCCAGAATGTCAAAGCCGCGGTGCTGGAAAAAGCGCCGATCCTCCGCAGCGATGACCGCTTCGATATACCGTTTCGGCAGTTCGTCATAGGTTGTATAATGTTCCTGCTCTTCGATCGCCACGACCTTCTCGCTGACCGGAACCGCTGTCGTCACTTGTTTGTACAGCCGGTATCCGTTATAGGTCACGATCCCCCCTGCTGTGATGCCGATCACCAGCATGACCGCGAGCAGATTTTCGATCAGTTTTTTCATCCCCATCATCTCTTTCCGCTGTGCGCGTCTTTTGCTTCTCACCTGCGCTCGCTACGCACAAACTCTTTTCGTATCTTTATACTACCACAAAAACGCCATGCGTAAAACCTGCACTGCCTTACAAAAAAGACCCTGCGCTTACATTTTCGTAAGTTTGCAGAGTCATCCGAACAAGGCCACGCCGATCGGCAGCCATACCGGCACCGCCATCGTCGTGATCGTACCGCTGATCAGAGCGACCAAGCCCAGTTCCGGTCCCACCGCTTTGCTCACCGGGATCAGCATCGTGTCCATACAGCCACCGGCGCCGGAAGCAATTGGGCTGCCTTTGCTGATCCTGGTCAGGAGCGGCAGCAGTGCTACGGTGAACACATCTCTGGAGACGTTGACCATGAAACCGTAAACGCCGGCCTCAATACCGTATACTTCGGTCAGAAACGCCCCGCTCATGCTGTAATAACCCATGCCGCTCGCCGAAAGCACCGACCACTTGAGCGGCACGCCGAGCAGCAATCCCATCACAAAGCCGCCCAGCAGGCAGCCGGCAAAGATCGACAGTGGCAGGAACAGGATCCTAAGACCCAGTTTCCTGATATAAGTGAAGACTTCTTTATTCGTTCCCAGAATGATCCCTGCTCCGGTGTACAAAAAGATCAGCGATACCGTGAGCAGGGTGTCTAGCCACGGCGCATCCCCTTTGGGTAACGCGAAATAACCAATCAAAATACCGAGCAGAATGAACAGCGGCATCAGAATCAGGAGCGGCGAAAAAGTGCTGTGCGCCTCCTCTGTCTGTGCGGCCTCCGGCAGACCCGGCGTGCGCGCAGCTTCCGCCTGCTTTTCCCGCAGCAAAGCCAGACGGATCTTTTCCAGCGGCATGACCGTTTTTTCGCATAATACCGTCAGGGCTACGCTACAGGCGATCGCCGCCAGTGAGATCAGCAGGCATTTGATGCCGATGCGCCCGAGGTTTTTCATCACCGTATCCGAGAGACCGATATTCAGACCGATGACCGTCATCAGCAGCATCAGCGCTGTATTCATGATCCGGTCGGATGCCTGCAACACATTCGGCGGCAGACCACGCCAGCTGATCACCGCGCCAAGCGTGACGCAGAGAAACGGAATATAAATGAACATAAAGGATTCCTTTCCGATGCAGAGTTTGTTCTTCGCGGGTTCCGCAGAAAAATCCCCCTAAAACCAGTATAGCATACAAAAAAGGAAGCGCAAGCTATTTTCCTCATAGCTGTTCCAATATTTTATTCTAATGCATTAGAACTTATTTTGCTCTAACGCATTCGAGGCTTCGCTGTCAAGTCTAAAAATGCCCAAACAAAAACACCCGCGCCGGAACGTAAGGTTCCGATGCGGGTGCACTCTTACAGTCTCTTTTGCAGTCTTACTTCTTCGCGCCCTCGACTGCCGCGGTTTTCGCGCTCAGATCTTCGCAAAGATCACGCTCCGCGAATTCCGGGTTCTGCGGAAGTGTCAGGTCAAAACGTTCGATCTTGTTGATCTTGACACTCAGTTTATCTGCGGACAGACCCAGGATATGACCGCCCTGCGTCTTATCGCCGCTCAGGTAATGGAAGTGCCAGCCCGGCAGATTGATGCCGTTGACAAAGGCCGGACAGAAGACCGCGATCACATTGCCGTGGGTATTCGTATAATGGAATTCCCGCTGGTTCTGCGCGACCTCGGACAAGGTCGGATAAGGTTTTTCACATGCAAAGCAGCTACGGACATGCATCGTCTTAAAATCGCCGACGGCTTTGATCATATAGAATACATTCTTGTTATCCTTGACAAGCGGTTCCAAAGCCTCCTTGAGCGCTTCGATATCCTTGATGTCTTTGAGTTCCGTTTCCGCAACACTTTCGTTGAACTGCGCGACCGTACCAAAAGCCACACCGTCCTCCGGTTTCATCTCCACGACTTTGCCGTCCGCACCTGCCTTATAGGCCACGCCATCCTCAAAGATTGCCTCGCCGTCCAAACCGCGATAGGTTCCGATCCCGGTATCCGCATGATGCAGGAACTCCTTCACGCTGACGGTTTCATCAAAATTACCCAACATAAGCGCATTTAACGTTGATGCTTGTACTAAAGTTTTCATAACGACATCCCTCTTTTCGTATCTTTTTGATCGTCTTTCATTTTTTAACTTTCAAAATTTTAATTTTTTGTCTTTGTCTTTTTCTCTGAAAAGTTCAACCATCGCCGTTGCCGGTTCGCCTTATTATTTCGCATCCGCAGTCGAATGACCAGGATGTTTTCCTTTGAGCTTTGGCTCTTCGTCTGCCGGATGTTTGGTCAGAATGTATTTCACCATGAATGGGCAAAGGATGTTCGTGATGGCAAGTACGAATGCCAAAACCGCAACACTCGAATCGACATACGGCTCAAACAATGTGTTGGAAGATGCCGCCATCGACGGAATGACTAACGCAACACCTGCCAGTGAACCGCTTGCGAATGACGCGTACCCCGGTCTGTGCAATACTGTTCTCTCAAAAATATAGGACGGTGTAATGACGATGATAAAATACAGTACACTCAGAAGCAATCCCTGCGGGATCATCTTAAACGCTTCGATCAGGTTGATGGTCGAACCGAATTCAAAGCCGAGGAACGGCAGGATGATCGCATTGCCGCCTGCGAATACTTTGCGGATATCCATATCCAGGTTGCCAAAAATCATACCTAAAATGAACGGAATGATCAAGGAAATGATCTGCATAATCTGCGCTTTTCCAAATCCTGATTCTCCGTAGAAGCCTAAGAACAAAAGCGGAAGCAACGGCATCGAGCAAATCAGCATAATGCCAAAGCTTGCTTTATCGGCTTTATCACCGAACGGAGAAATGATACCCATATAAAGCGCTGCATTTGCACTGGTTACCGCGCAGACAAAGGCTAAGAAGGAAACCCCCAAAAATCCTTCATATCCAAATGCCAGATAAAACAGCGCACATAAAATGTACGCAACGCCTAGTCTGACGAGGATCAACCGCACGCCTCTGCGCATTGCGTCCTTAATATCAGACATTTTCAACTGCGTACCGGTGCAGAACAGCATCAAACCGATAATCAGCATCTGACCGGAGGAAGAGAACATATCCTTCATCGGGTTGCCCAAGGTTCCCCATAAGTCAAAATTTAAAAAGCCCTCACAAATTGTTGTGATGATCGCACCGATGATCAATGGTACGAACATGGTGCCTGCCGGCACCTTTTGAAGTGATTTCCAAATGTTCACATTCTTTCTAGTCTCCATATTTTTTCACCTCTTGTTCCTTTTGCCTTTGATTTTTCAGTTTTCGAAATTGTCCCTTTTCGCCTTTTTTCGAATCTCTATCCCTTTTGCACCTATAATTTAATGCATACCGCTTGCTTTTACAATATTCAAGCAGTATAATATTTTTAGTCTCTTTTGTGCAAAAAGCACAATGGTACAGAAAGGAAAGAGGTTGCCTATGGATGTGCAAACATTATTATCGGATTTTTTCCGCCAGGATGATCTAAAGCGGCTTGCGGCAGACAGCGCCGCGATCTTAGACTGTCCGCTGTTGGTTGTGGATGCGGCCTTTCACATCGTCGCATATTCTGCGCCTGCGGATTTTCACGACAAAGTTTTTAACAACGCCGTAAACCATGGCGAAATCACTTATGAAGCGGGAGCGCTGATCAGCACAGATTCGGAAATCATCGCTGGGCGCGAAATTTATATAAATCTGCCTGACAGTCCGTTTACGCGTCGCGTTGCGCCGCTCAACAGTTCCGGCATTCGTCTGGGCTATCTGATCTGCGTCGATTCGGATGGACATATCCGCATGATCCCGGATGAAACCTTGCGGACTGTCGAGGCAGTTCTGTCCAAACAGCTCTTTATGGAAAACACCCGCCAGGACAGGCTTTTCGATACGGCGGAAGAAGTGCTGGCACATCTTTTGAGCGGCAATTTCTCGGCAGAGCCGTATTTTCGCCTGCAAGCCTCTACAACCTATCTGGCGGATTTTCATCCCAAGGCCTTTGCTCTGATCAACCTGGAGGGCTATCATAACCTGTATCTGGGCAATCATCGATTAAAAGATGAATTGAGCTATCATTTTTATGCCTCTCATCCTTTTATCTATCAGGGTGATATCTTTATGTTCCTGCACGAAAACTATGATGCTGCCGCGCTGCAGACACTGGCGGACGAATTTCATCTGAAGATTTTGATCTCCAATCCGATCGGCAAGCTTTTTGATCTTCCGCGCCTCTATCGCTCCGCGAAGGAAGCCACGAAGATCCTTGTGGAATCCGTCGCCGAGAAAGCCGGTGTTGTTTTGAAAGTTTCAGACCTCAGCTCCCTGATTTTGCTGACGGCGCTCAAGGATCGCACCGACCTGATTAACGAAAAGGTAAAAGCACTTGCCGTTTACGACACAAAGAAAGACAGCCAATACTGCGAAACCCTGTACCGCTATCTCGTTTCCGGTAATTCCCTGAAGGATACCTGCGAATCGCTCTTCACGCACCGCAATACCGTTCTCTATCGGATCCGACGCATGAAAGAAGATTTCGCGCTCCCGCTTGATGACCCGTCGCAACACCTGAATCTGCTGCTTTCCACGGCTCTGATCTTGCTGCGTGCGCAGGGGCCGACCTTTTTCCTCCCAAAGGATCTATCTTAAAAAAAGAAGTTTCCTAAAAAATTTTTTTAATATTTTAAGTCTGTGAAAAAATTTCTTTGCATTCTTTCTTTTCTTTTGAAAGCACTTGAAATTATCCACGCAGCACATTAAAATGAGGTGAAACGAACAAACAAGGAGAGTGAAAGAGAATGCATACAAACGAAGTTTTGAAGCTGCTCTTTGATGATAACAGTTTTATGCAAATCGGAGCCGGAGAAAACGAAAACATCACCATCGGGTACGGAACCGT
>DJPG01000131.1:37047-39382 GCA_002439735.1 Firmicutes bacterium UBA6418
CCGATATTGAGCGGATGCTGCGTGCTTATCGGATGGCCGTCAGAAGCAAGGCGCCTTTGATCGGCATCTTCCATTCAAACGGGCTGGTTCTCAATCAAGGCATGGAAATTATGGAAAGACTCGGAGAACTCTATTGCTTCCAAAAGGAGCAGGCAGCTGCGATCCCGCAGTATATGATCGTAAACGGTCCTTGCGGCGGCGGTCTTGCCCTTGCGGCAGCGATGGGCGACTTTGTCTTTGTCAGCGAGGAAAGCGGAGACTATTTTATCAATCCGCCTGACACACGCAGCAAAACCATCGCGGCCACCGCTGATGCGGATATTCCTTCCGGAAATGAACAGGTTGCCAGTCGTTCCATTGATCTGATCGGCAGTATACAGGAAATCTCAGACCGGATCCGCAACCTGATCGATCTTCTGCCATCAAACAGCACAGAGGGAGTCATTCAGGTTTATGAGCATGAAGATCTGAATCGTCCTTGCCTCTTCGCCGAAAATGCGGACAGCTTTGTGAGAGAGGTCGCGGCAAAAATCGCGGATGATGGATTTTTCCTTGAAACGAAGGCCTTATTCGGAAAAAGAACGGTGACCGGTTTTATCCGCTTGAACGGCAGAACCATCGGCGTCATCGGAAATAACCGCATGGATGGAGCTTCCAGACTCAGCGCGGCAGGCTGCGATAAACTCAGCCAGTTTATCGGCTTTTGCAGCCGCTTTTCCATCCCGGTTTTAACCCTGGTCGATGTCGACGGCTTCGCGACGGATTTTGAAACGGAGGCTCATTTCAGTACGGCTGCCGCAAAGCTGGTTGCCAGACTTGCAGGCGCGCATATGCCACGCATCAATGTCATCATCGGCAAGTCGCTCGGCAGTTGTCACGCCCTTCTGAACAGTCACGGGCTTGGCGCACACTTTGTCTTTGCCTGGGAAGGCGCGGAAGTCGGCATGATGGAAAGAGCGCGTTATCGGATTCTTTACGGCGATGAGGTCGAAGCCGTCGAGCAAGGTGCCGTAGATAAAATCATCTATCCGCAGGATACCAGAAAATATGTGATCGGCGCGTTGGAAACATTGCTATAGAAAGGGTACGGTACCGGTATGAATCTATCCGAAATTCTGATAAAAGCACTTACCACCACACTGCTCGGCATGAGCACCGTATTTGTCCTTTTGATCATCATCAGCCTGATCATCAGTTGGCTCAGGTACATCCCCCTTCTTTTGGGGAAACTGCAAAAATCAAAGCAGCCGACTTCGAAAGAAGTCGAGCCATCCCTTGCCCCGGCCACTGCATCTGCAGACGACGGTCGCAGGCTTGCGGCAATCATCACCGCCGCGATCACCGCGTATGAAACGGAGCATGGGCATCTCGCGAGCGGCGACAGCTACGTAGTCAGAAACATTCGCCGCCTCCGCCACTAGGAAAACAAACAGAAACGAGGAATAAACATGGAAACCTACATTGTTACTGTAGACGGTACTTCTTATGAAGTGACCGTAGAAAAGAAAACAAATACAGGCACACCGCAATCTACTGCTGCACCTGCCGCACAACCGGCAGCAAAGGCATCATCGACTGCCGCGCCGGAAGAAGCATCTGGCGTCAAAGTCACCTCCGGCACATCGGGGAAAATCTGGAAAGTTATCGCCGCGGTCGGGGATACCGTCAAGCGTGGAGATACCATCGTCATTCTGGAAGCCATGAAAATGGAGATTCCGGTCGTCGCGCCGGAAGATGGTCAGGTTCTCGCGCTGAAGGTTGCCGAAGGCGACAGCGTTGAAACCGGCGATCTGATCGCTGTTTTGAAACCTTAGAATCCGGAGTAAGAGAAAATGGAAAACATTTTTACAACCCTCAGCAATCTGCTTCAGCAGGTTGCCTTCGCGGATATGACCATTGGAAATTTCATCATGATTTTCGCAGCATTAGGCTTCCTGTATCTGGCAATCGGTCGTGGATATGAGCCTTTGCTTCTGGTTCCGATTTCTTTCGGTATGCTTCTGGTCAATATCTGCCCCAGCATCATGGAGGAAGGCGGATTGCTTCATTATTTTTATCTGTTGGATGAATGGACGATCCTGCCATCCCTGATCTTTTTGGGCGTCGGCGCTATGACTGATTTCGGACCGCTGATTGCGAACCCCAAAAGCTTCCTTTTAGGCGCGGCGGCGCAGTTCGGTATTTATGCAGCCTTTATCGGAGCATTGCTGCTTGGCTTTGGCGAAGCCGCAGCCGCGGCGATCTCCATCATTGGCGGAGCAGACGGTCCGACCTCCATCTATCTGGCTATGATGCTCAAGCAAAAGGATCTGCTCGGTCCGATCGCAGTCGCGGC
>DJPG01000131.1:39495-50256 GCA_002439735.1 Firmicutes bacterium UBA6418
CGTAAGATCAAAATGGAGCAGCTTCGTCCGGTCAGCAAGGTGGAACGCATCTGCTTCCCGATCGTTGTAACCATTGTCGTATGCGGATTGCTTCCTGCCACCACACCTTTAGTCGGTATGCTGATGCTCGGGAATCTGTTCCGTGAGTCCGGCGTCGTCCGGCAGCTGCAGGAAACCGCTTCCAATGCTCTGATGTATATCGTCGTGATTCTGCTTGGGACTTCCGTAGGCGCAACGACCAGTGCCGAAGCGTTTTTGAACTGGACAACGATTAAAATCGTGATACTCGGTCTGATCGCTTTCGCGTTCGGAACAGCTGCCGGTGTCGTTTGCGGCAAGATCATGTGCAAACTGACGCACGGAAAAGTCAATCCGCTGATCGGCTCTGCCGGCGTTTCAGCCGTGCCGATGGCAGCAAGGGTTTCGCAGAAGGTCGGTGCGGAAGCCGACCCGACAAACTTCCTGCTCATGCATGCGATGGGGCCAAATGTAGCCGGCGTAATCGGCACCGCAGTCGCGGCCGGAACCTTCCTCGCCATGTTCGGGGTGTCTTAATTTCGCGCATGACGCAGGGGCAGGCTCTATCCTTTCACGAATCGGAATTTAGAAGTCAGGAGGACTTTATGGAATACAGTAACCAAACCAGTCAGACCCTCGCACCGAAAGTGCTTGGGATCACAGAAACCGTCTTACGGGACGCGCAGCAGTCTTTGATCGCGACCCGCATGACAACCGAAGAAATGCTTCCGATCATCCGCACCATGGATGAGGTCGGATATCATTCGGTCGAATGTTGGGGCGGCGCCACCTTTGACGCGTCCCTTCGTTTCCTCAAGGAGGATCCCTGGAAGCGTCTGCGCCTTCTGCGCGACGGCTTCAAAAAAACAAAACTGCAAATGCTTTTGCGTGGGCAGAATATCCTTGGTTATCGACACTATGCGGATGATGTCGTCACCTATTTCATTCAAAAATCCATTGCCAACGGCATTGATATCCTGCGCATTTTTGACGCGCTCAATGACCTGCGCAATCTGGAAACTTCCGTAAAGGCCGCGAAAAAAGAAGGCGGTCATGTACAACTCGCAATGTCTTACACCTTAGGTGAGGCATATACAAAAGATTACTGGCTCAACCTTGCAAAGAACATGGAGAACCTGGGCGCAGACTCCATCTGTCTGAAAGATATGGCCGGCTTGCTGCTTCCGTACGACGCGTATGAGCTGCTCTCTTCGCTGAAGCAAACCGTCAGCATACCCATTCAGCTTCATACCCATTGTACCAGTGGCGTTGCCGCTATGACCTATCTCAAGGCAGTAGAGGCCGGCGTCGATGTGATCGACACGGCAATCTCCCCATTCTCCATGGGAACGAGCCAGCCGCCGACCGAAGTCATGGCGGAAACCTTCAAAGGAACACCGTTTGATACCAAACTGGATCAGGATGTTCTCGCGAAGATCGCGGACTATTTCCGCCCGATTCAGGCACAGGCACTGGCCAGCGGACTGCTGGATCCAAAGGTGCTGAATGTCGATATCAAAACCCTGCTCTATCAGGTTCCGGGCGGCATGCTGTCCAATCTGGTATCGCAGCTCAAGGAACAGCATGCAGTGGATCGCTATTACGAAGTGCTGCAGGAAATACCAAGAGTCCGCGAGGATCTCGGCGAACCGCCTCTGGTCACACCATCCTCTCAGATCGTAGGTACGCAATCCGTGCTCAATGTTCTGACCGGGAAGCGATACGCTACCATGACCAAAGAGACAAAAGCACTGCTCAAGGGCGAATACGGCAAAACCATCAAGCCATTCAACTCGAAGGTACAAAAGGAAGCGCTCGGCGAGGAAACACCGATCACCTGCAGACCCGCGGATTTACTTCCGCCGGAGCTGCCGGAGCTGGAAGCAAAGGTTGCGCGCTACAAGCAGCAGGATGAAGACGTGCTCACCTACGCACTCTTTCCAAATGTCGCAACGGAGTTTTTCCAATATCGGGAAGCGCAGCAAACAAAAATCGACCCCAAAAAGGCCGATTTGCAAAATAAAGCATATCCGGTATGATTTGGATTCGCTAAATGGAATCCAAATCATAATCTCTGGAGAAAATCTTGAGAAGCACCACATGCGTCTGTGTCCTGCCGAACTTCTGCAAGAGCCGCAGGAACGCGTCAAGATCCGTCGTGGTCGGCGTGGTGACCTTGAGCAGCATGGAATAGTCCCCGGACAGATAATAGCATTCCAATACGCGATTGTCCGCTTCCACATAGCGGCAAAATTCGTCCCGTACCTCAGGTGGAATGGTTACTTCGATATAGGCCGTGATCGGCAGTCCGATCTTGTCATAATTGATGCAGGCTCTATACCCGGTGATAATACCTGCACGCTCCAGCTTTTCGATTCTGGAAGAAACCGCCGGAGGTGTCAAATAGACCTGCTCCGACAGATGGCTTAGAGAGATGCGTGCGTTCTTGCTTAAAATGGATATGATTTTTCGATCAATTTTATCGAGATGTTCCATCGTGTGTCCTCTTGTTTTCTGGAAATATACAAGAACAGTATAGTGTATTTTGGACAAAAAATCAATTGTTCCGAATGGGTTAAAGGAGAAAAAATTATGAAAAAAACAGATCTGAACTGGGAAAAACCGATTCTCGGCATCATCGGTGGTATGGGACCGATGGCGACAGAGCTTTTTTACAAAATGATCATCGAAAAGACGCCCGTAGCCTGTGATCAAGATCATTTGAATACGATCATCCTCGGGCACGCGACCATGCCGGATCGAACCGCTTCGATTCTTTCCGGTGATCCGCAGCGCCTGCAAGACTCCGCAAGCAAAATGCTGGCGGATGCCAAAGCGTTGGAAGCGCTTGGCGCGAACTGTATCGCTGTCACCTGCAATACTGCGCACTACTTTGTGGATCAAATCGCTTCACAGGTCGGCATTCCATTCATCCACATGATCCGTGAGACCGCAAAAGCGGCAGCCTCCGCATGTCGGGGTGAAAAGGTTGCCATCCTGGCGACCGACGGCACAATCCGGACGGAGCTTTATCAAAAAGCACTGACCACAGAGGGTATGATTCCTTATGTGCTTGACGCCGAAGGTCAAAGTCTGGTCATGCATGAGATCTATGATTGTGTGAAAGCCGGCAAGCCTGCCGATCAAGCCGCCTGGGAACAAATCGACGCGAAGCTGCGCGCGGCCGGATGCAAAAAAGCGCTACTGGCCTGCACGGAGTTATCGGTCATCAAAGCAGATGAACATTTAAGTGATTTTTATATGGATCCCATGGACGTCATGGCAGACCGCTGCCTGGAGTTTCTCGGGAAAAAGGAGGTAAGCAAATGATTCGTATCAACGGAAGAACCACAATCGGAAAGCCGGATAAATTATTCGGTGTCAGCGCGCTTGCAAAAGCGCGGATTGCTGAAATCGGCAAGGAAAACGTCATCAACTCCACGCTCGGTGTCCTTCTGGACGACAACGGCAAGCTCGTCGTTCTTTCTTCTGTCATGGAAGCGCTGCGGGAGCTTGCGCCGGAGGAGTTCGCCGCCTACGCGCCGATCATCGGCATTCCGGAATATAAAGAAGCCGTGACAAAGGCCGTATTTTTGGATGAGATACCGCAGGATATTTTTATTGAGACGTGCTACGCACCGGGAGGAACCGGTTCGCTGCGCAACGCGATCTCCTGCTACAGCAGCCCGAAAGACAAGATCCTCACCTCGGACTGGCACTGGGCACCGTACAACGTCATCGCCGCGGAGCTCGGCCGGGAGGTTGTAACCTATACCCTGTTTGATGAGGATTATCATTTTAACGACGCTTCTTTCCGTGCGTCTCTGAGTGAGATCCTCGCAGTGCAGGATCAGGCGGTTGTGATCATCAATACCCCTGCGCACAATCCAACCGGTTATACCTTTACCCTGGAGGATTGGGATAAAGTGCTTGACATTTTCAAAAGTTTTCCAAACAAAAATATCGTCTGTGTGGTGGACATCGCTTATCTGGACTTCGCCGGAGATGCCCATGAATACCGCGCTTTCCTGAAAAAGCTGACCGGACTGCCGCATCACATCCTGCCTCTGATCGCTTTCAGTGCCTCAAAGGGCTTTACAATGTACGGCATGCGCTGCGGAGCGCTGCTGTGTATGGCGCCGACCGCGGAGCTTGCCAAGGAATTCAAGGATGCCACATCCGTTGCCAGCCGTGCTTCCTGGTCAAACGGCAACCACTCCGCCATGGCGGTCATCAGTAAAATTTTCGCCGATGACACGCTTTTGGCCAAGGTTACGGAAGAGCGCAATCACTATATGAAAAATCTCCAGGAGCGCGGACGCGCATTCATGGAAGAGGCGGAAAAAATCGGTCTGCAATGCTGCCCTTATGATTCCGGCTTCTTTATCACGGTTCCTTGTGACAATGCCGAAGAAGTCGGCAAGGCGCTGCAAGCGCTAAACGTCTTCGCGATCCCGCTCGGACCTGGCATCCGGGTATCCGTTGCCTCAAACACAATCGCGGAATGCCGCGCGATTCCGGGCAAACTGCAGCAGGCGATCACACAAATCAACGGGAAATAAAACCATGACGGTATCCGTTGTATTCGTTAAAGCATTTCTTTAGAGAGGGAGAAAACTATGGAGCACAAATATGTTTATCTGTTTTCGGAGGGCGACGCGAGCATGCGCAATCTACTCGGTGGCAAGGGCGCGAATCTTGCCGAAATGACAAGACTGGGTCTTCCGGTTCCGCAAGGCTTTACGATCACAACCGAAGCCTGCACGCGTTATTACGAAGACGGCCAGCGCATTGACACGGACATCCGGACGCAAATTGATTCTGCGATTCGCGAAATGGAAAAAATCACCGGTAAAAAGTTCGGAGATCAAGAGAATCCGCTTCTCGTATCCGTGCGTTCCGGCGCCAGGGCCTCTATGCCGGGCATGATGGATACCATCTTGAATCTCGGCTTGAACGAAGAAGTGGTTGAGATCATCGCTAAAAAAACAGGAAACGAACGTTGGGCGCGCGACTGCTATCGCCGTTTCATCCAGATGTACTCCGATGTCGTCATGGAAGTCGGTAAAAAATATTTTGAAGAACTGATTGACCAAATGAAGGCTGCACGCGGCGTGACGCAGGATGTGGATCTGACCGCCGCGGATCTCAAGGAACTGGCAGCGCAGTTCAAAGCAGAATATAAAGCAAAAATCGGAAGTGACTTTCCGGACGATCCGAAAGAACAACTGATGGGCGCCATCCAGGCAGTCTTCCGCTCCTGGGATAACCCACGCGCGAATGTTTACCGTCGTGACAACGATATCCCGTATTCCTGGGGTACCGCGGTCAACGTGCAGGAAATGGCATTTGGAAACTGGTCCGAAGAATCCGGAACCGGTGTTGCCTTTACGCGTGACCCGGCGACCGGTGAAAAGAAGCTGATGGGTGAATTTCTTCTGAACGCGCAGGGCGAGGATGTTGTCGCCGGCGTGCGGACGCCGCAGCCGATCGCGGCTCTGGCGGATGTCATGCCGGAGGTTTTCGCGCAGTTCCAAAGAGTCTGTGACATTCTGGAAAAGCATTACCGCGATATGCAGGATATGGAATTTACCATCCAGGATCGCAAGCTCTTCATGCTACAGACCCGCAACGGCAAACGAACCGCAAAGGCCGCACTTAAGATCGCTTGTGATCTTGTGGACGAGGGCATGCGCACGGAGGAGGAAGCGGTCGCGATGATTGATCCGCGCAACCTGGATACGCTTCTGCACCCGCAGTTTGATGACAAGGCGCTGAAAGAAGCCGTTCCAATCGGCAAGGGACTTGGCGCTTCTCCAGGTGCGGCCTGCGGCAGAGTCGTGTTCCATGCGGATGATGCAGTGGTCTGGTCCGAAAGAGGGGAAAAGGTCGTTTTGGTTCGCTTGGAGACCTCGCCGGAGGATATCACCGGCATGAAGGCCGCACAGGGCATCCTGACGGTTCGCGGAGGCATGACTTCCCACGCTGCCGTTGTAGCCCGGGGAATGGGTGCCTGCTGCGTTTCCGGCTGTGGCGAGATTCAGATGGACGAAGAACATAAGCGCTTCACGCTTGGTGGAAAGGTCTTTCGGGAAGGCTCCGAGATCTCCATTGATGGCTCTACCGGTAAGATCTACGAAGGTCTTCTGCCAACAGCGGACGCAGTCATCGCCGGAGAGTTCGGCAGGATCATGGCGTGGGCGGATAAATACCGCAGACTAAAGGTTCGGACGAACGCGGATACACCAACAGACGCAAAAAAGGCGCGGGAACTTGGCGCGGAAGGAATCGGGCTTTGCCGAACCGAGCACATGTTCTTTGAAGAAGACCGTATTGCGGCCTTCCGTGAAATGATCTGCTCCGATACCGCAGAGGAACGGGAGACGGCGCTCAACAAGATTTTGCCGTATCAGCAGGGTGACTTCGAGGCGCTCTTTGAGGCAATGGAAGGAAATCCGGTCAACATCCGCTTCTTGGATCCGCCTCTGCATGAGTTCCTTCCGACCGAAGAGGATGATATCCGCAAGCTGGCGGACACGCAGGGAAAAACCGTCGAACAGATCAAGCAGATCATTGCTTCTCTGCACGAGTTCAATCCGATGCTCGGTCACCGCGGACTGCGCCTTGCCGTCACCTATCCGGAAATCCCGCGGATGCAGACCAAAGCCGTCATCCGCGCGGCACTCAACGTGCAAAGTGCGCACGCCGACTGGATAATCGTTCCGGAGATCATGATTCCGCTGACCGCCGATGCCAAGGAACTGGCTTTCGTCAAGAAGATCGTGGTCGAGACCGCGGACGCGGAGATCAAAGCCTCCGGCAGGGAGCTTAAATACAAAGTCGGTACTATGATCGAAACACCGCGCGCCTGCACGGTGGCGGACGAAATCGCGAAGATCGCGGACTTCTTCAGTTTCGGTACCAACGACCTGACGCAGATGTCCTACGGCTTCTCGCGGGATGATGCCGGCAAATTCCTCGGTGCCTATTATGAAAACAAAATTTTTGAAAATGACCCGTTCGCAAAACTGGATCAGAAGGGCGTCGGCTTCCTGATGAAGACCGCACTCCGTCTCGGTAAGGAAGCGAACCCGGCGCTGCATACCGGCGTATGCGGCGAGCACGGTGGCGACCCGTCCTCCGTAGCGTTTTGCCATAAAATCGGTTTGGACTATGTGTCCTGCTCTCCGTTCCGCGTACCGATCGCGAGACTGGCAGCGGCACAAGCAGCGATCGCAGATCTGAAAGAGAAATGTGAGAAGGAATAGAGCCTGCATCGCACCGTACCCAATATACTATACTCCACTGAAAAAGCCCCCTGCGGCACAAGTACTTGTGCCTGCAGAGGGCTTTTTCACAGAAACGGTTTGAATTCTAATAATACCCGTATACGCCTTCCATAGGCGTCAGCTCCGGATCGATCTCCGCTTCCAGCTCATAGGTCGTTCTGCGGATAAAGTCTTCAAAGGTCGGAAGATCGCTTTGGTAAGAGGCAAAGCAAGCGATAAACGGTTCCTTTCCGTAAACGATTCCGACATCGTGTGTTTTGTCCTCTTCTTCACCGGTCTTGTGCGCGATCGGGAAGCCAAGCGGGAGTTTCCCACCCATTTTGTGATTCACCTGCTGTTGCAGCAGGATGCGTTCCAGTTCTTCCGATGCCGCGGGACTGATCAGGCTTCTTCGGTACATTTTTTCCAGCAGATCTCCGATTTCCTTCGGTACGAAATAATTCTGGATACCGCGATTTTCCCGTTCCTCGTCATAGTAGGCGCGGTTGAATTGCGTTCCGACAAGTCCCAATTCCCGAAACGCGGCGATGATGCGATCATTGCCGTAATGGCGGTACAACGCGTTGGTCGCGGTCGTATCGCTGATGGCAATCATAAATTTGTACAGACTGTCGATGTCCAGCGTCACATCGCCGTTTTGATCGCCGGTCATGTGCTGCACGACACCGCAGCCCGGAAGCTTCTGATCCTTATGGATGGTGATCGAATCACGAAAATCGGTTTCTCCCCGTTCCCGCATCATCAGCATCGCGGCAAGCAGTGGCAGCTTTACAATGCTGGCCGGTAAAAATTGCTCGTCCTCGTGGTAGCCGAGTGTGTCACCGGTCACAAGATTCTTATAGTAAAAGCCTACCTGACCGTCCATACTCTTAAGTTCCTGCAAGATTTGTTCTTCAAGCTCTTTTCTCATTGCTGCACCTCCGTTCACTTCGTATGGCGAAGTACTTTTCCGGCGGTAGCGCCGGTATGTTTGCCGTTTTCCGCAGTCAAAACGCCGTTTACATAAACCCGCTGAATGCCGTCGCAGGCCTGCGCCGGTTTTTCATAGGATGGATTGTCACGGATACGATCGGCATCAAAAATGACAATATCTGCCCACATGCCTTCCCGCAAAAGCCCTCTGTCCTGCAGGTTCAGTCTTGACGCCGGCAGGCAGGTCATCTTGTGGATTGCCGTTTCCAGTGAAAACAGCTTTCGATCCAGACAGTAATGGCGGATGATACGCGGAAACGTTCCGAAGAAGCGCGGGTGCGGTCTACCCGCATAAGTAAGCGGCACCGCTTTTCCGTCCGAGCCTGCCATCACATACGGCTGTTTCATGATGTATTCGATGTCTTCCTCACACATGCCAAAATCGATCTCGTCGATACGTCCCTTTTCCTCCAGAACCAGATCCATGACCGCTTCCGCAGGGTCGCATCCCATCCTCTCAGCGATTTCTGTCATCGACTTTCCGACTGTCCATTGATTTTTTTCGCTTTCGGCATATCCGACATAAATCTCTCCCCAGCGGCCGAGGTGGCTGGCATTCGACTCCCTGCGCATTTTTTCCCGGGTCTTAGGATCCCGGATCCGCGCGAAGAGTGCCTCCATCCCGCCTTCAAACGCCCAGGCCGGCAAATTGATATCCAGCGTCGTGGAGGAAGCGCGGTATGGGTATTGGTCGGCCTTGACATCCAGACCGTTGCGTCTTGCTTGATCAATCAGCGCGATGGTCGTTTTGCAATGAACCTGCCAGACGGATTTTTTGACCACCTTGTGATGGGAAATTTCAAGAGGCGCACCGGAACGTTCACAAATCGCAATGGCCTCCTTGACCGATTCCACGACATTCTCGCCCTCGCCCCGCATATGGGTGGCGTAAAAGGCATGATAAGGTGCAAGCTCTTTGCATAATTCGATCAGTTCTTCGGTATCCGCGTAGCAACCCGGCGGATAGATCAGACCGCTCGACATGGCAAACGCGCCGCCTTCCAGCGACTCACGCAGCAGGTGGCGCATCGTTTCCATTTCTGCTTCGTCCGGTTTTCGATTTTCAAATCCCATCGCGGCGATGCGGATGCTGCCATGTCCGACTTCGGTTCCGAAATTAACACTGATCGGAACTTGCTCCACCTGATCGAGAAACTCCCCGACCGTGTTCCATTCATAGCTGAGATCGCCGACATAAGCGCGCAGCATTTCTTTTTTGGCAGGATCATGACTGACCGGCGCCGTCGACAAACCGCAATTCCCGCCGATCTCGGTGGTGATCCCCTGTAGGATCCTGCTTTCGGCCTGTGGGTATTCCATCAGGGTCGTATCGCTGTGCGAGTGAATGTCGATGAAGCCCGGTGCTGCGTACAGGTCACCGCCGTCAACGATGTTTCCTTCTTCTTGCGTGATGCACCCGATTTTGCGAATGCGACCGCCTTGGATCCCGATATCCCCTCGATACCAGGGCGTGCCGCTTCCATCAATGATTCGCACGTTTTTAATTACGGTATCAAACATTTCCGCTTTCCTTCCCGCATCATTTTGCCTCATGCTCTGCTTCCTTCTTTAAGTTCTTGTCAAAAAGGAACCAGGTCAGAACGCCCAGTGCCGGAACAACCAGACCGATGGCTGCCGTAACCGGATCCTCCACCAGCGTATTGATCATCAGTGCTGCGAATAAAATCACGGCCAGGATTACGGTTACTGGATAGCCCCAGGCCTTATACGGACGCTCCATATCCGGGAATTTCTTTCTGTAAATGATTACGGCTACAATAACCAATACGTTGTAGACCATGCCCGCGAAGACAACCAGGGAAGTCAATTGGTCTAAATCGCGCAGCAGAACCAGGATGATCGAGATCACAGCCTGCGAAATCAGCGCGTTTTGCGGTACCGCATACTTTTTGGAAAGCTGCGCGTGGTTTTTGAAGAAATGTCCGTCTACCGCCATTTCGTAATAATAACGAGGGAAAGCGATGATCATTCCATTCAACGAACCGAAAATCGCAATCAACTGCGTTGCCAGAATCAAGCCTCCACCGGCTCCGCCAAATAAGGTCTTGGCTACCGTGGTTCCCAGATACAACTCATCGCTTTCGATCAGGGAAACAATCTGATCATGCGGCAGCACTTTATAAATCGCAAAGTTAAATAATGTATACAATACCGTGATTGCCGCGATTCCGATAATCAAAGCCCGCGGCAGATCTCTTCCGGGATTTTTCATCTCTTCCGCTACCGGATTCAAGTTGGTCCAGCCTTCATAAGCCCAAAGTGTTGCAACCGTCGCGAATGCAATCATGCCGACCATGCTGCCAAAGGAGACGTCCGTACCTTCCGGAATCAGAGACAGATCCGGATGCTGTTTGCCCATAAATAACCCCGCCAAGAGAATAATGGCGATTGGGATCATTTTCGCGATCATGGAAACATTTTGCAGCATGGAGCCCATTTTAATGCCTAAACAGTTATAGGC
>DJPG01000068.1 GCA_002439735.1 Firmicutes bacterium UBA6418
AAACGCGCCCCTTTCGTAGCCGAAAAATTCAGATTCCATCAGTTCTTTCGGAATAGCAGCGCAGTTGACCTTCACAAACGGACCATTTTTGCGGCCGCTCATCCGGTGGATCAGATTCGCGACGACTTCCTTACCGACGCCGCTCTCACCATCCAAAATGACAGCGCAGTCATAATTTGCTGCTTTTTCGATCTCCGCATTGATTTTTTTCATTGCTGCGCTTTTGCTGTTCAGCAGATGTGCAACATCCGACGTGTCCCCTTCCGCATCAAAAGCGACAGTCATTTTGACTTTTGCCTGCTGATCGATCTGTGTCAAAGTCTTTCCCAATTCGTCCAGATCTGCGCTGATGTCCCGGGCGAACTCCAGCATATAATCGTAATAGCCTTCGACATAGCCGACCGCGCAGAAAAGATTCATATCTCGATTGATCGCTTCCTGAATGAGAAGCGCCGTCGTATAATTATTCGTCAAGTTCGAAAACAGCACGCTCCCGCCTTCTTTCGCGGAAACCACGCTGATGGCTTCCGCTCCGTTCTGATCGGCACAGTTTATGATCACATCACAGAGCCTTTGTCCGTTTTCAGTGACGCTTTCGATACAGTCCTCTGTATCTTTCGAACCCATAAAATAGACTTCATCAAAGACTGAGTACAATAATTTATTTCGTTTTTGTTCCGCCTCATAATACACATAAGGGATCCGATCTCCGTAAAGCACGCAGATCAGCGTTCCTTCCGACTTCATCACCTTTTTCAAAGCGAATCCGTAGAGCATCGTGACGATGGGATTGCTTCCGATCACCAACAGGTTTTCTTTTCCTTCTGCCAGATTGCTGGCTTTCTTGATCGATGCGGATTCCTCGAACGCACTCAGCAAAAGATCCCACGAAATATCCGGCGTCCGCTTCACGATCGGACATCCGTTGTAGATCACCGTATAGCCTTCCACGTCCAGGTGGCTGTACACATAATTGACATTCGTTACTTTTTCAAGCTTTAGCGGAAGCATCGCGATCGATACCGGTATAATGACTTCATCTCCGACATGTATCCCTGCCGTGTTTTCAAAGCGGCTCCCGATTTTTTCCACAATGCCCGCGAACAATCCCCCTGTTCCGGTATAAGGATTGTGCATCTTTCCCCGCTGTTTGACGATTTCCATTACAGTCTCTTTGATTTTTTCTTCATCGCCGTCCACTTCCGAATAGATCTGGTTGAAACTGCCGTTTTCCAGATGGATCTTGATGACCCGGATCAGCACCTCATCCGCCCGAATGTCCGCGCTGTTTTCCAGCTTCCACGCATAGATCGGCAGACTCCTGCCGTTCGGCACCCGGCGGCTGCCGCAGAAATTCTCTGCACATTCTTTTTTCACTTCTTTTTACCTCGATCTTGTCATTTACATGAACGCGCACAGAATTCCTTTCGATTCTATTCGGTTCGCTTCCTGTCTATTGCATTGTACCATATCGCAAAGTGACCTACAACTTTTACAGCAAGAACCGTACCATACCTTTGCGCTCAGACAAACGGCTGATTTCAGTGTTTCGCTATTTCCTCGCTCCACAAAAACAGCGAAAAAAATTTCATACAGGGAAAGATTATTCGCTTGTTTTTACTTGTTTTGTCTGTTCTTGTACCACTAATTAAAGCCGCCGTCGATCACGATCGTCTGCGCGGTAATGTAGGAAGAATCATCGCTGGCCAGAAAGAGCGCCAGCTTTGCCACCTCCGCGGGCTCTCCGTATCTATGCAGCGGGATCCGTTTCAACTTCTGCTGCTTTGCGTCTTCCGGTACCGCGTTGTACATGTCGGTCAGGATCGAGCCTGGGGCGATCGCATTGACGTTGATGCCGTATTTGCCGAGTTCTTTAGCCTGCACCCTGGTCATGCCCATGATCGCCGCTTTGGATGCTGCATAATTGGACTGGCCGAAATTCCCGTTAAATGCGGATACTGATGCTAAATGAACGATCTTTCCGTACTGCTGCTCCATCATGGCCGGAAGAACCGCTTTCGTCATGAAATAGTTTCCTTTCAGATTGACATTCAGGACTCGATCGAACTGTTCATCCGTCATTTTGTAAAACTGTGCATCACTTGTTACGCCTGCATTGTTGACTAAAATATCGATCCTGCCGAATTCTTTCCGCACATCGGCAGCCATCTGCTCGACTTCAGATTTTACAGCGATATCGGTATGGTAGGTCCGCAGTGTTCCGAACGCGGACAATTCT
The DNA here is from genome assembly GCA_002439735.1 of Firmicutes bacterium UBA6418. Classification (GTDB taxonomy): domain Bacteria; phylum Bacillota; class Clostridia; order Peptostreptococcales; family Anaerovoracaceae; genus CAG-238. The sequence continues at coordinate 2,240 of DJPG01000068.1, forward strand.
TCTTGCGCATCTCCTAAGTTTTGATCGGATATGTCGCAAATGACGACGATCGCGCCCTGCTTTAAAAACTCTTCTGCAATCGCCTTGCCGATCCCGGCGGAACCTCCGGTTACTATCGCAACTTTATTTTGTAATTTCATGCTCTTCTCCTGTTTCTGTCTTCCTTATCTTCTTTCCTTCATACTTCCGGTTTTCCGGTATCTTTGGTACCAAGAAAAAACATTCTGCAGATCGTGCGGCGTATGCTGTCCGTTTGCGTTCTCCCTGGCATGTTCAAAATATTCCCGGAGCATCGGGCGGTAATCCGGATGCGCGCAGTTTTTGATGATCGCTTCTGCACGCTCTTTCGGAGAAAGACCCCAAAGATCCGCATAACCCTGTTCGGTCACCAACACCATCACCTCATGTTCCGTATGGTCTACATGCGATATCATCGGTACGATCGAAGAGATTGCTCCGTTCTTTGCGGTCGAAGGTGTCGTAAAAATACTCAGATAAGCGTTCCGTGAAAAATCTCCCGATCCGCCGATCCCGTTCATGATGCTGCTTCCCATGATATGGCTGGAGTTCACATTTCCATAGATGTCCGCCTCGATTGCGGTATTCATCGAGATCACGCCCAGACGCCGGATGACCTCCGGATGGTTGCTGATCTCTTCCGGCCGCAGCAGGATCTTGTCCTTAAAAAAACCCAGCTTCTGATATAGTTTTTGAAATCCGTCCACCGACAGCGACAAACAGGTTGCCGAAGCAAAATCCAGTTTTCCGCATTCCATCAGCTCCAGCATCCCATCCTGCACGATCTCGGTATAAGCGCGCAGATGCGTAAACGGTCCTTCTTTCAGTCCCGCGAGCACGGCGTTTGCGACGTTGCCGATCCCGGACTGCAGCGGCAGCAGTTCCTTCGGCATCCGTCCTGCGCGGATCTCCTGCTCCAGGAAACGGATGATATGCCGAGAGATTTTCACAGAGACTGGATCCGGTTCTACAAACGGCCGCGTGTGGTCTTCTTCCTCCGAAAGGACGATCCCGCGGATCTTGTCCCAACCGCAGGGGATCACCGCAGTGCCGATCCGATCCGCAGCGTCTTCGATCGGGATCGCTTTGCGTTTCGGCGGCTTTTCATTGAAATAGATGTCGTGCATGCCCTCCAGTTCCAAAGGTTTTTTCATCGCGATCTCCACCAGCACCTGTTTCGCGTTTTTCACGACCGCAGCCGTATTGCCGACTGCAATGCTGGGGATCAGATCGCCGGTTTCCGTAACCGCGAGCACTTCCACGACCGCCATGTCGATCGGCGGCAGGAAACCGTAATCCATCGCCTGCCCGGACTGCGACAGATGCATATCCAAAAAAGCGAGTTCACCCCGATTGATCGCTGCGCGAATATCCGCATTGTTGCAGAACGGCAAGCGCTTGCGGATCAGTCCCGCACGTACCATATCCGTATCGATCTCTGTGCCGACTGTCGCGCCGGAATAGACATCGACCTGCAGTTTTTCTCTGCTTTGTGCTCTTTTCACCAGTTCCCGCGGGATCAGCTTCGGATAATCAGACGGCGTAAAGCCGCTCACGCCGAGCACCATACCGTCCCGGATGTATCCGGCCGCCTCGGCCGCGGACATCCGCAAAGCTTCTCCTTTATCCGATCGTATTCTTCTTTTTAATGTTTCCTGCATATTTCTTCTCCTGCTTAAAACATCCCGATCGATTTATAGAAAAATATCCAACAAAACATCGTAAGCGCAACGAGCGCGGTCGCAAATACCACACAGTCCCGTGCCAGTTCACCGTCGCTTTCCATCTGGTCTGCCATCGTGTAGGAAGTTGTAGTCGGGGAAGCGGCGAAGAACGCAAGGAGCGTCACAAAGGCAACCCCTCGGAATCCAAGCAGCATGCCGACCAGCGTGACAATGCCCGGAACTACGATCAATTTTCCGACAATGCAGATAGCAAGATCCCGTTTGCGGTTTCCCGCATTTTTCAGATCCAAAGACGCACCCATCACGACAAGAGCCAGACTGCTGGCGGTGCTTCCGAGTGAAGTGATCGTCTTTTCGATGACGTAAGGGAATTGTATTTCCGTCACCATGCACAAAGTTCCCGCGACGGTGGACAAAATGATCGGGTTCAGCAGGATCTCCTTCAGCATATGTAGCGGCTTCGGCTTGCTTCCGCGAAAGACTTCCAGCACCACGACCGCAAAGATGTTGTTCACAAGTAGCATCCCGACAATGGTCAAGGCTGTGGCTGCCAGATTCTCCTTGCCGCAGATGTTTTCCACGATCGGAAATCCAATGACCAGAAAGTTGCTGCGGTTGATGGCCTGGATCATAGCGCCTCGTTTGGCCGGATCTTTCTCGATCTTCATGACCAGCAGGATCGTCAGACTCCAGAGCAGAATCGCCATCAGAACACTGTAGCCGATCAGGGTCGGATCAAAGGCTTCATGGATGTTCGCACCGTACAGACTGTAAAAGGCGACGCAGGGAAACATCGTGTTGAACAGCATGGTATTTACTTTCTTTATGCTGTGCGCATCTAAATATTTTTTTCTTTGAATGAAATAACCGACTGCGATCAGCAGAAACATCGGGGTCACTGCTTCAAATGCAATCACCAAGTTTTGTATCATGTTTATATGCTCTCCGTTCAAAAGGGCGGAATGTCACAACTGCCGTCCAGTTGATCTTGTTCAATCCTTCTGAACGGCAGCTTGAAGAAACTACAGTAGCGGCAATTTATTGAGGATGATCGTAAAGATG
>DJPG01000084.1:0-7966 GCA_002439735.1 Firmicutes bacterium UBA6418
CCGGGGCAAGAACATCAACTTTGTGCATATCGGGTAGGAGCGGGGCTTTGCGAAGCGCGTGTCTTGCGAGCGCCTTGTGTGCGATGCCGCCGCACGGAAAAAATAGGACAAACGAAAAAAGACAGGATGACCTGTCTTTTTGTGAATGAATGAAAAAGAAAGGTGCAAATTTTTAATACAAAAAGCACTTGCAATGTAACGACAAATGCGTTACATTGGAAATAGAGGGAGGAATTTGACTATGGAAAAGACAGCAACACTGAATTTAAGAGTAAACCCAATTGTGAAGAGCCGCGCAGAGGAAGTTTTGGAAAGACTCGGCATACCAATGTCTACGGCCATCGATATGTATTTGAATCAAATTACACTGACGGGAGGGATTCCTTTTGCGGTGACCTTACCCAAAGCGCCAAGTTCCGTTAATATGGATTTTATGACGGCAGAAGAAATCCATGCAAAACTACAAAAAGGCTATGATGATATAGAGGCCGGAAAAGTACAAAGTGCAGCAAGCGCATTTGCAAAGTTTCGGGAGAACCATTAGCATGAAACAATATACGGTTGAGATTGCAGAGGAAGCATTGGCAGATATGGAACAAATCTATGGTTACATCGCACATGCATGATTTGCTCCACAAAATGCACTGGGGCAATATAACCGGATCGCCGATGAAATATTGAAACTGGACGTATTTCCGGAGCGCTTTCGCGTTATGGACGCAGAGCCGGAGCATTCGAAAGAAATTCGCAGAATGCTAGTGGATCATTACTCTGTATTTTTTGTAATCCAGGAAGATAAAGTGATCGTAACGGACGTGTTATACAGCGCTTCGGATATTGCAAACAGATTAAAAGCCAACTTTGCTCATGTCGAGTAAAACAAAGCATTTGCGAAGTGCCGCCTTGCGTGTACCACACAGTCGATTTGAAAATCGAGTGATAACAGTCGCTTTTTAGAAAACACATATGATACGAAAAGAGGCTATCGTACAGCTGGCATAAGAGGGTCAACTGTACGATAGCCTCTGAAGGCTGTTCATTATAATGAGGTTCGGCTGCTCACGTGGCTATGCTGAAGCCGTTCGCTTTCGGTAAGCTGTGAGACTTTTACACCTTTATTCTTGGCATACTGCATCAGACCACGAAGATTCATCGTATTTTTCATTTGACTAAGCATAATCGGCTCAGGCATCCCATCAAGGGAGTCCTTATATTTCTTCATCTGTCCATTCATAATCGTACACCTCGTATAACTCACGAGGACTCGACCGAGTCCTCGTGTTTGCTTGACAGACTGCAATGTTCACATAAATCTCCTAGGGGATCACCGAAGATCAACTTATTTCAATTCATCTAAAAAATTTATCAGACTGGACACACGATATAGCGGTTCCTTCTGAATCCTGTTTTTTATCATGGCTCGCTTAAAGCCTCGCAAATATGTATCAAATTCTCTTTTGATGGTTTCGTATTCTGCATCAATTTTTTGATATTGTATATTCGGGATTCTTTGCTCTGTTTGTTCTTCTATAAAGATGTTATCATTAATAATGAGCGCATATCGATAATCCAGCCCCGCAGACGGCCGACTCTTTGATGGGATGGCGTGCCCGATTCTTCCAAACTTTCTCACTTCAGCACCAAGATTATTTCGGAGCGGGATATAAAATTTGTTTGCATCACTTTCGACTACAAGGCAAAGGTGCGTCCTGTGATCTTGTTTGCTGAGATTCCCCGGATCAAGCATATTCGTAAAAGTCGAATGCTGCATGAAATATTCCTCTTTAATAAAACATAAGTTTATTATCATTCCTTCGCTCCTTGTAAAAAAAACAGGAGCATTTTGATTCATGCTCCTAAAAATTCTTCAGCTTTTTTTAGACAGGTGCATCTGACGAACCCCTCACAATTTTTTCAGTTTTTTTTAAGACGGGCACTTCTGACAAACGCCCCGAAAGAGCAACTGCTCTTATTAACATTATACCCAAACCATCTTAAAATGCAACATTTTTCTCAAAAAACAAAAATGGATTTCTATAAGGCTCGACTCTCTGCCTCTTTCGATTCAAAATATGGCCAAGAAAAAGTCAAAACCTGTGACGATTGTAATCACAGGTTGCTGTGGAGCGGACAACGGGAATCGAACCCGCCTCCTCAGCTTGGGAAGCTGATATTCTACCAATGAACTATGTCCGCATAGATTTTCTTTGCTTATCCATTATACACCCGTTGCGCCGCAATGTCCATCCTGAAATTTTGCTCAAGACGTGAAAAATGCATGCAGAAGCGAAAAACAGCTGGAATTCATAAAATTTGTTAAAAAAACGTCGAAATTCAGCGTGTAAGAACTTGCTTTTTCACCGTGGGGGGGGGTATAATAGAAGCGCAATGATTACCCAAACTAGCGAAACCGCTGATGCCTGCCGGGAAAGCGTGGTGAAAAAAATCGGCGAATCACAGGCGATTTCGCAGACGCTACGGGTAAGGATGACGCTTGCGTACAGCAAGAAAGAGGAGGGGAAAATGAAAAAAATATTAGCAATACTTCTATGCCTGAGCATGCTCTTGTGCTTCATGCCGACAGCCGCCTTTGCAGCAGAAGAAGGCGGACAGACGCCGACAAGTTCCGGCGGTGAGGGTGAGGCAGGCGGCCAAGGTGAGACTGCTTATGCCGCACAGATCGGTGAGAGGCAGTATACGACGTTGGATGAGGCAATTGCCGTAGCGGCGGACGGCGCTACGATCAAACTGTTGGCAGACTGCAAAACTGCAGGAATGAACCTGAGCAAGAACTTGACCATCGACGGTTCAAAATCAACAGGAGAACAGACGGTGGCCGAGGGCGGCGAGGAGGAACAAACCCCGAGCGAACAAAAAGGCTGGACTGTTACATTCAACAATAAGGGCATTGCACTTCATGACAAAAGCTTGACCTTTAAGAACTGCGATGTCGTGATGAACGGCATCGGATCGACGGTAGAGTTGAATTGGACGGCTGTTTGTGCGGGCAATGGTGCATCCTTAAATCTTGAGAATGCGACTATGACGATGAACGGGACTGGTGCCGGCGATGCACATGCGATTTATTTTTGCAGCGACAACAAACTGAATTTGAACAATTCCAAGCTCGAGATTAAAAACTATGCGCAGGACGCTTTGGAATGGGATGGCGGAGACGGCGGATACAATGTGAATCTGACAAACTCCACCTATATTTCAGATCACAACCGTTCCGGGTTTACGGGGACGTTTTATGCGACATTTGACAATAGCGTGGTCAAAGTTTTGAACAGCGCAGGAAATGGTTCAAACGGGACTTATTATACGATCAAGAATAATTCCAATGTAACTTTTGATGGAAATGGCAATTGGGGAATCTCTGCGTGGCGTATTGACATGACAGACAATTCGACCTTGAACGCAACGAACAATGGTTACAGTGGCGTTTGGACCAGAGTTCTGAACGTTGACGAAACATGTACGTTAAATGTTGAAAAAAACGGGTCAAAGGCACCAAGTTCAGCTACGAATGGTGGAATTGTATTTTTTGGAAACAAGGACTACACCAGCACGATTGAAAAAGGCGCGAATGTAACCATTAAAGACAACGCAGGCCCCGGGATTTATACCAAGCAAGCTGTTTGCAATTTGACAATCGGTTCCGCAACGATTACCAATAACGGAACCGGTTCCGTAAACAAAGACGAAATCGGTGCAGAGAAAGGCGGCGGCGTCTATAACGTTGGAACCCTGATTCTGGATGACAGCGTTGTGCTTTACAACAACCATGCAGCGACAGCAGGTGACGATATCTACTGTGATGAAAATGCACAGATTACCTTTGGCGTAGTCGGCACAGACTGGATCCTGGATGACTGCAATGATAAGATTGACGGATGGTACGATGACAGCGAAGAAGAACGCTGGAAAGCACATCAGAAACCAGTACATTGTGAAGAATATACAGCCTTCAAAAATGGCGGAGCCATCAGCGGGCTGCTGGCATTAAAGGCGGCGCATGCGTTGAAACCGCTTAAGCCGGGTGAAACAGAAGTTGTTGACGGTATCTCAAAATCAAAAGTCGCCTTGGCAGACTTAGACTCCAATTATGAAACCAATATCACACTTTCTTTACCGGCGAAAGATACGCCGCTGGTATCGGACGTTGTATTTGTACTTGACAAGTCTACCAGCGACCAGAATGAAGAAAAAATTCTGTCCATGCTGACAGAGTTGAACAACCAAGTAAAAGCTACTAGCGCAAAAGTCAATGTAGGGATTATTATTTTCAATAAGATTGCAAATGTTGAACTTGAGCTGACAGAATTAAACGATCAGAGCCTTTCTGCGATAGAGGCAGCGATTAAGACAAAGCGCGAAAGCGGGACAAACATTCATGCAGGGCTTGTCGCAGGAAAACAAATGCTGGAAGCAGGAACTGCAAAGGCAGAGCGGAAATATCTGGTTCTTGTAAGCGATGGCATCACTTATTTGTTCTGTGATGGTAAAGATTATAAAAATGCCTTAACACGATCATTCGGATCTGCTGGCGGTGGTGGAGCTTATGAACTGATACAATATCAATGGAGAAACGGAGATAATGGTGATCAGTGCTATGAAACCTACAAAACGAGGGGCAATGGAAATTATATCCCAAAAGGATCTCTTGCAGACTTTGACTGGAGCGAGTACTTCACTTATTTGGGCCAGCAGGAAAACACCTTGGACCCATCGTTGGATGTAGCGTATGTTTCACCAGTTGGAGCCATGCTAACGAAGTCAACACAAACGTCAAATGTAGAAAAAGCACTGTATTTGTCAAATAAGCTATATCAAGATTTGAAGAATCAATACAAAGTATATGCTGTCGGCGCGGCTGAAGTGAATGCTGAACATCCTTGGGGCAGTAGCTTCATGAACTACCTGGCAGCAGGAAAAACCATTGATTTCACACAGATCCAGAACGACATACAGTATTTGATCGGTGCCGGCAGCAAGATTGAAGACGTTATGGGTAATGTTGACGGATATAATTTTGACTTTATCAATAACATTGCACGGTTAAAATTAACGGTAGGCGGCAAAGAACTCGAAAAAACCGCATTGAATTCCAATGACGAAAATCTGACCAAGTATGGATTTGGCAGGGAAATCGAAATAAACGATAAGAATGAGACAAAGAAAACTTATCAATATGTTTTGATCTATGATAAAGCAGCTGATAAATTTGACTTAGAGATCAATGTGAACGTCAGTCAGTTTGAACCGGTAGAACTCACTTACGGCGTAAAGCTGATGAATCCAAGCAGTGCAGCAGGAACCCATGGAGACTATGATCCGGACGGCAGCGAGAATTATAAAGGTTTACAGACAAACAACAGTGCAATTCTCTACCCGGTAGACAGTAACGGACAAGTAGGCGTTCCGGAAGAATTTGCGAAGCCGACGGTTTCCTACACGGTAGGCGGTGGCTCCTACAACCCGCCGACGACCACAGACGGCACTGTAAAAGTTGTGAAGACAGTCAGCGGCGTTACAATTCCGGCGGGATATCGAGTTGATGTGACCTTTACAGGCGCTGCCGGAGCGAAGACGATCAGCCTCACAAACTTTGCAGGAAACAGCGGAACCGGATTCCTTTCGCTCAAGCCGGGCACATATACCTATACGGAAACGGCAACCGACATTGACGGCTATCAGTATACCGTGCAGCAAGGCACCGTGACTGTGGAAGCCGGAAAGACGGCGGAGATTCTGCTTTCCAATGCATATACAAAAGATGCAGAAGAACCGACGACTCCGGACAAACCGGACAAGCCGACGAAACCGGAACAGCCGACCAAGCCGGATCAACCGACCAAACCGGAAGACAAGACCGAAGTTCCGAAGACCGGTGACAATTCCGCACTGGCAGGAAGCGCAATGCTTCTGCTGCTTTCCGCATGCGGACTTGCAGCGGCACTTCGCAGAAAAGAAGAAAAATAGAAACAGCGATCGAGGCCAAGCTTAAAGGTTAAGATCGAGTGTAAAGAAAGCAGGCAGTTTGGACACAGCAAGGTCCGGGCTGCCTGCTTTGGCTTGTATAAGCAGTTTGAGTCTTCGACCGGGCGGCCGCCTGCAGATCGCTTGCAGGTCGAGTATCAGAACTTGATGCTTTCCTGCGGATCGACATAAACGCCGTCTCGGAGCATCTCGAAGTGCAGGTGCGGCGGTTCCAGGGATTCGAAGAGTCCTGTAGCGCCGATGCCGCCGATGATCTGACCCTGCTTGACATCGTCGCCGATCTCGACCATTTCGGTGGTCGAGAGGTTGGAATAGACGGTTACCATATCGCCGGGATGGGTGATCTCAATGGACAGCCCGTAGCGGTCGTCGGTATAGATCGCGGTCACGGTTCCGGCAGCTGCGGCCAGAACCTGTGTATCGGCGGGCGCTTCGATGTCAATGCCGCAGTGTGTCATGTATTGATCCAGCGTGACGGAATAGATCAGATGGTTCATGGCGTATTCGTTGGTAATGGTAAGGCCTTCGCCCTTGATCGGTTTCATAAACTCCGAGGTCTGCGGTGCTTTTTGTGTTTTGTCTTGCGCACTGTCTACGGTCGGGATCTTGCCCGATGCATCGGCGATGTCCGCGGCAGACTGCTCAGCCGGTTTGTTCGCGGATGCCTGCGGTTTATCGAGCGTGGATGTCTGCGCGGGATCCGAGACCGGAATATTCCCGGTTCCGCTTCCATTGATTTTGTCTATATTGGATTTTATCGTAAAAATCGAAGTCAGAGCGATGACACAGAATGCGAGCATGAGCGCGATCGCAACTTTATCTTTCTCTTTTTTCTTTTGTGCTTGACGCATAATTTCACCTCCAGTTGTTTATATTGTGAACAAAAAAGCGTGGTTTCATACAAAAGCATTCTTGTAATAATTTGAAAACATATGCTACGCGAGCTTTTCCGCCTTTGCTCGCCAAAGGCGCATGGCAAATTTTGTCGAAATAGCGCGAAAAATACAGAATGTAAAACATTTACAATGATGACGCTGCGTGCTATACTGAGTACGCAAAGGGAAATCCTGGGAAGGAGTTATTATGCCAGGACAAGTTGTCAGAGACAGAGACGGAGAATTTTCTTTTAAGGTGGTGCGCCATTTGGGCGTCTACGGACGTTCGGCGAAAGGATGGACCAAAGAGGCGAACGTCATCGAGTGGAACGGTAACAGGGCTAAGCTCGATCTGCGGGAATGGGATCCGGAGCATGCGCGCATGAGTCGCGGCATTACCCTGCATAAGCAGGAAATGCTGTATCTTTTGCAGATCCTGCTCAAAAACTACGGAAAGGAACTGCGCGAAATTCAGAGAGCGCGTGAGGAATGGCTGCCGCAGCCGGATGCGCAGATCGGCGAAAGCCTGGCGCCGCAGCCGAGCGAAGCGAATGCTTTTGGTGCGGATCTGACCGCTGTGTCAAGACCTGCTTCCATGCCGGAGTCTGTCGCGATTGCGGGATCTGCCACCATGTCGGAACCTGCGATCGTGCCGGAGCCTGCCTGCGCGCAGGAAGGGATCATCGCGGAAACCGAGAATGCCGGGCTGCCGGAAGACGATGCCGCGGAGGAACTGCTTTCACAAGAAGAAGTCTGAATCCTCCTGTCGAAGCGCAAAAAATCCGCCCGAGGCGTATGCCGGGGGCGGATTTTTTGTTATGCGTGCCGACGCTCGTCCTGAAACAAAAAAGTAATTCCATATAATGCCGCAAGACCGACCACCGCATAAATGATGCGGGAGACAACAGCCAACTGCGCGCCGAAAATGCCGGACACGAGGTTATAGTTAAAGAAACCGATCAGACCCCAATTGATCCCGCCGATGATCATCAGAATGAGAATTAATTTTTTCAAAGTAATCACTCCTTTCACCAGTATTTTACCCAAAAATGCTTTTTTTATTACGATCTTATGGTATAATGTTCTTG
>DJPG01000084.1:7974-8100 GCA_002439735.1 Firmicutes bacterium UBA6418
TCTTGCACAGCGACTGCGGAGCCAGAGGCGACGGCAGAGCTGATGCAAGACAGATGCCCAGAGATCTTAGCGATTAGCAAGCCGAAGGCGCAGATAGAGCTTAGATCTTATGGTATAATGTTCTTG
>DJPG01000084.1:8141-32060 GCA_002439735.1 Firmicutes bacterium UBA6418
TCTTGCACAGCGACTGCGGAGCCGGAGGCGACAGCAGAGCTTTGCCTTGAAAGGGGATTTTGCATGAAAATTCAGCTAAAAAAAGATCTGCGCGGCGACTTTGAGGAGATCATCGTCGAAAAAGGAACCACGATCGAAGCGATCTATCGAGAATATGCGCAGGAATTGCCATACAAAGTTTTGCTTGCAAAAGTAAATTATAAATATGAAAGCCTGACCTATGAACTTCACCGGGAGTGCCGTGTGGAGTTTCTGGATATGCGCACGCAGGCGGCGAACCTGGTCTACCAGAACAGTCTGTCGCTGATCTATCTCAAGGCGGTGGAGGATGTGCTGGGATCGGTCGAGGTGGATATCGAAAACGCGCTGAACAAGGGTCTTTATACGGAGATCAAAAAAGAAGCGCCGGTGACGGTCAAAGAAGTCCGCGCGATCCAAAAACGCATGGAGGAGCTGGTGGCTGCTGACCTGCCGTTTGTTCCGGAGGGTCTGAGTAAGGATGAAGCGATCGCGCTGTTCCAAAAGACCGGTCGCGCGGATAAGATCGCGCTGCTGAGTGAAAACCCAAAGACCAAGAAAGTCCGCTTCTATTCGCTGGACGGACATCGGGATTTTTTCTACGGACGCATGGTGCCGTCGACCGGATACATCAAGCTGTTTCAGATCATGAAATATCGGCGCGGCGTGCTGGTGCGCTTCCCGCATCCGAGCGATCCCGGTCGCATCCCGGATTATGTAGACGAGAAGGTGCTGTATCGGACGTTCGGAGAGCAGAGCCGCTGGGGCAAGCTCATGGGGATTCATTATGCCTTTGACCTGAACCGCAAGATTGAAGAGGGAAAATTCAAGGAGCTGATCCAGCTTTCGGAGGCACTACATGAGCGGCGGATCGTGGAGATCGCGGATATGATCACAAGGCAGAAGAAGCGCATCATCCTGATCGCAGGCCCGTCTTCATCCGGCAAGACCACTTTCGCGCACAGGCTGTGCATCCAACTGCGGGTTAACGGTCTGGAGCCGCTGTACATGGGAACGGACGACTATTTCCTGGAACGGGAGCAGACGCCGGTCGATGCCTACGGCGAAAAAAACTATGAGGATCTCGACGCGGTCGATATCCATCTGTTCAACCAGAATATGAATGACCTGCTTGCGGGTAAGCAGGTCGATTTGCCGGTCTTCAACTTCCTGACCGGACATAAGGAATACGGCAAACGGCTGACCAGCATCCGCGGCAGCCAGCCAATCGTAATCGAGGGCATTCACGCGCTGAACGACGCGCTGACACCGGAGATCGCGCAAGAAGAAAAATTCAAGATTTATATCAGCCCGCTGACGCAACTGAATATCGATGCGCATAATCGCATCGTTACCACAGATCACCGGATGCTGCGGCGCATGGTGCGTGATTATAAATACCGCGGCTACAGCGCGCAGAACACGATCCGCAGCTGGCCGAAAGTGCGGGCGGGCGAGGATAAGAATATTTTTCCATACAGCAACGAGGCGGACGTGATGTTCAATTCGGTACATCTGTATGAGCTTTGTGTACTCAAAAAATACGCGCTTCCGCTGCTGGAAGCGATCCGACCGGATGAGCCGGAATACAGCGAGGCGCAACGGATGCGCAATTTCCTGCGGTTCTTTAAGACCGTGGAGGACGATACGGCGATCGTCAACAATTCCATTCTCAGAGAATTTATCGGCGGCAGTGTGTTCGTCGACTGACAGCAAGGAGTTTTATGGCAGAGATCACAATTGTAGGCGGCATCAATATTGACATTGAGGGCTGCCCGTTTCAGAAACTGAAATCCGAGGATTCCAATCCCGGTAAAATCTTACTGGCTTATGGCGGTGTCGGCAGGAATATCGCCGAGAACGCCGCGCGTTTAGGCGGTGAAGTCGCGATGGTTTCCGTGATCGGAGACGACCAGATGGGACGCGGCGCAAAGGCGCAGCTTGCCGAGCTTGGTGTGGATGTCTCCCGCGTTGAAGAGCTCACGGGTCGCACGTCCTCCATGTACCTTTCGATCCTGAATGAAAATCACGATATGGCGCTGGCACTCAGTGACATGGGTATCATGGAAGCCCTGACTCCGCAGAAACTCGCCGGCTGCGCGGATTTTCTCAGGTCATCGGGAATCATCGCGCTCGACGCGAACCTGGACGAGGGCATTTTAGCTTATGCCTGCGATCTGCTTGCGGGTACGCCGCTCTTCTTTGACCCGGTATCGGCGAAAAAAGCAGTCCGCGCAAGGAATCTGGTCGGCAGATTTTACAGCATCAAACCAAATCTGCTGGAGGCCGAGGTGCTGTCGGGCATTCGGATTACTAATGAGGCTGACCTGAAAAAAGCCGGAGACTGGTTCCTCGCGCAGGGTGTAAAACAGCTGTTTATCACCTTGAACAAGGACGGTGTTTATTACAAAGACCAGCAAAAAGAGGGCTTTATCCGTCCGGCGGAGGGACTCCGGATCGTCAGCGCCACCGGCGCGGGCGACAGCTTCTCCGCGGCGATCCTGCTGGGCTGTGTAAAGAACCTTGATATTGAACAAACCGCCCGCATGGGCATGGCGGCCGCGTCTGTCGCGATGGAAAGCGCGCAGGCTGTCAACCGCAATATAAATTTGAAAGAACTCAAGAGGAGGATGGGAGAAAATGTATAGCAAATATTTAGATGTAAAACCGGAAGTCGCAAAGGCACTGGAGGAAGGGACGCCGGTCGTGGCGCTGGAATCGACGATCATTTCGCACGGCATGCCGTATCCGAAAAACGTGGAGACAGCGATCGCGGTCGAAAACGTGCTCAGAGAACACGGCGTGATGCCGGCGACCATCGCCATCATCGGCGGCCGCATCAAGGTCGGTCTGACCAAAGAGGAAATTGAATATATGGCAACCGCCGAAAACGTGCTCAAGGTCAGCAGACGTGACTTCCCGCTGACCATTTCGCAGAAGCTGGACGGTGCGACGACGGTTGCGGGTACCATGATCGCTGCGCATATGGCAGGCATCCGTCTGTTTGTGACAGGCGGCATCGGCGGCGTGCACAGAGGTGCGGGCGAAAGCTTTGACATCTCCGCCGATCTGGAAGAACTCAAGATGACCGACGTGACGGTCGTATGCGCCGGCGTCAAGTCAATCCTGGATATCGGAGCCACGCTGGAATATCTGGAAACAGCCGGTGTTCCGGTCGTTACGTTCGGCGCGGATCAGTTCCCGGCGTTTTACAGCAGGGAAAGCGGCTTCCCGGCAGACTGCAGGATGGATGACCCGGTCAAGATTGCCGAGATGATCAAAAATAAGGAAGAACTTGGCCTGCGCGGCGGCATGCTGGTTGCGTGCCCGATCCCGGAAGCAGACGAGATCCCGTACGCGAAGATGGACGTTGTCATTCAGCAGGCGCTCAAGGAGTGCGAAGAAAAAGGCGTGCGCGGCAAGAAGATTACGCCGTTCCTGCTGAGCAGAGTCAAAGATCTGACCGAGGGACACAGCTTAGAGGCGAATATCCGTCTGGTGCTGCACAACGCCGAAGTCGGCGCGCAGATCGCCGAAAATCTTTGATCTGCATCGAGGAGCCGGCCGCGCGGCGGACCGGAAACGAGAGGCAGGCGGCCGCTTGCGGTTGATCGACGAGAACCAAAAGAGGAAACAGAAAGAGGGATATACAGCATGAGGGGAACAAAGAAATTTTTTGCGGCAGTCCTGACGCTATGTCTGGCGCTGACCGGCGTTCCGGCGGCGGCATTCGGCGCGGAGACTGCGGCGGGCGGCGATATTGTCATTCTTTACAGCAGCGACATACACGGCGGCGTGGACAGCAATTTGGGTCTTGCGGGCATGGTGGCCTATGCCAACGAAAAACGGGCGCAGGGCGCGCAGGTAGAGCTGGTAGATGCCGGGGATGCCGTCAGTGGAACGGTTCTTGCGTCCACGACGCAGGGAAAATATGTGATCGAGGCGATGAACCTTGCCGGATACGGCGTGGCGGTTCCGGGCGTTCATGATTTTGACTACGGTGTGTCTGACTTGGTCGGTACGCTGGCCAAAGCAGCGAACCATACGTATGTCAGCTGCAATTTTACCATGACGGCAAACGGCGCGACGGTGTTCAAACCGTATGTGATCAAAACGTACGGCAAAGCAAAGGTGGCATATATCGGCGTCAGTGACCCGCAAACGATCAGCAAGTCCGGCGCTTCCTTCAAGAACAGTGACGGCAGCGCGGCCTATTCCTTCGCGGACGGCCAAGACGGCGAAGCCTTATACGAAAAAGTGCAGAACGCGATCGATCAGGCAAAGGCTGAGGGCGCGGATTACATTATCGCGCTCGGGCACCTGAGCACCACCGGCGAAGCTGCTTACACGCCGAAGAGCGTTCTCGAAAACACGAGCGGCATTCAGGCCTTGATCAACGGAAACTCCCATACCGCGGTTGCCGGAGAAGAAGTCCGCACCAAAGACGGCGCTTATGCGCTTTTGACCTGTGCGGGAGCCGGTATCAGCAACATTGGCGTGCTGACGATTTCCGGTGGCAAGAGCATTTCTTCGCAACTGATCAGCGGCTATAAACTGCGCGACATCAAGACCAAGGACGGCATTGACGCGCTGACCAAAAAATATAAAGCGAACTTACAGGAAACCTTCGCGGTTACGGCGAGCCGTCTGGAGGCGGCCAACAGCAGCGGCGTGCGGATCGTTGAAGGCGGCGAAACCAATCTCGGGGATCTGTGTGCGGATGCGTACCGGGTTGTGACCGGTGCGGATGTCGCGTTTGTGGAAGCTCGAGAGATCAAAAGCAACATCGCGCTGGGCGATATCAGCTACAACGATGTTATGAACGCGCTTCCGGGCGGACAGTCCATCAGCGTGATCAGTGTCAGCGGGTATGACATTCTCGACGCGCTGGAAATGGCGGCACGCGCTTATCCTGCCAAGAACAGCGGATTCCTGCAGGTATCCGGTATTACCTTTGACATTCAGGAAACTGTGATCCCGTCCGTAACGCTAGACAGCGACGGAAACTTTACCGGTGTCACGGATGATTACCGTGTCACCAACGTAATGATCAACGGCAAGGAGCTGGACGTGATGGCCAACTATACGGTTGCCGGAACGAATGCGCTGCTGAACGGTGAAACCGGCTACACGATGTTCCGGAACGGACCGCTCAAAAAAGCCAACATTACGACCGATAATCAGGCGCTGATCACCTATATTTCCGTATCGCTCAAAAACAGCATCGGCGCGGCTTACAGCCGTTCGCAGGGGCGGATCGACTCCATCAAGCTGGCCAGACAGAGCGAGATTGACGCCGAGATCGAAAAGCGAACCGAGGAAAAAATGAAAGACTACGCGTCTCAGCTCAAGGAGCTTCAGGCGCAGCTGGAGATCCAGCAGAACATCATCGACATTAAGTCGCTGACGATTAAGACGACGACCAAATTCAGCAAGAGTGGCAGCAAGCGGACGGTCAGGGTCAGTTGGACGCCGTCGAAGAGCATCGGCGAGATGAAATATCAGGTCTACAAGTCCTCCAAGAAGACGAGCGGATACAAAAAAGCCATTACCACATCGAAAAAGACATACAGCAACACGAGCGGTCTCAAAAAAGGCAAAACTTATTATTACCGTGTTCGTGCCTACAAGTACCTCAAGGGAAAATATTATTACAGTAGCTGGTCGAATGTGGCCGCCTGCAAGGTAACCAAATAAGATTGTTGCCTGCGCGGCTTCGCGCGGGAAAACAATAAATTTTATTCCACCAAAGAGAAAAGGAGAAAAAACATGAAGAACAGGAGAGTATTGGCAGTATTGCTGGCAGTCGTTGTGATGATTGCCATGATGCCTGCAATGGCGTTCGCGGCCGAAACGACGACTGCGCCGACCACAGGAGCAGATACCGCGACAACACCGGACACCGGCAAGACGGATCAGACGCCGACCGCATCGACAAAATCCAATGACATCGTGATCCTCGGGACCAGCGATGTCCACTGCGGTATTGACGAGAACATCGGTTATGCAGGTCTGGCAGCTTACAAAAAAGCAATGCAGGACAAGTACAACTATGTTGCGCTGGTAGATGCCGGTGACGCGATCCAGGGTGATACGATCGGAACACTGTCCAAAGGTGAGTACATCGTGGACATTATGAACAAAGTCGGTTACGATGTTGTGGTTCCGGGCAACCATGAATTCGACTATGGCATGGATCAGTTCCTCAACGTCATCGTCAAGAAGATGAAGGCTACGTATGTATCCGCGAACTTTGTCAAAGACGGCAAGACGGTTTTGGATCCGTACAAGATCATGACCTTCGGCGACAAAAAAGTCGCGTTTGTCGGCATCTGCACGCCGGAAACCCTGGTCAAATCCACACCGACCTATTTCCAGGACAAGAACGGTAATTACATCTATGACTTCTGCAACGACACGACCGGTGAAAAGCTGTACAAGGCGGTACAGGACGCGGTAGACGCTGCGAAGAAGGCCGGCGCGGACTATGTGGTAGCGGTCGCGCACCTCGGTGATGATGAAGCGAGTGCTCCTTGGACTTCCATGGACGTATTGTCAAAGACGAACGGCATCGACGTTCTGCTGGACGGACATGCGCACAGTACCGTTGTAAAGAGCGTGAAGAACAAAGACGGCAAGAGCATCCAGATGGTCGCGACCGGCACCAAGCTTGAAAATATCGGTAAGATCGTCATTGCCGAAAACGGCGCCATTACAGCCGAATATGTGACCGGCGATGTAGCAAAAGATAAAGATGCTGAGATTACAAAGTATATCGACAGCATTAAGGAAAAATATAAGGAATTAGAAAACAAGGTTGTAGCGACCTCCAAAGTGGATCTTGCGATTGCGGACAAAGACGGCAACCGTCTGGTCAGAAGTGAAGAGACGAACCTCGGTGACCTCTGCGCGGACGCTTACCGCTATGTTCTCGGTGCGGATATCGCGTTTGTAAACGGCGGCGGCATCCGTGTGGCGATCCCGAAGGGCAACATTACTTACGGACAGGTGATCGCGGTACATCCGTTCGGCAACATGGCCTGCGTGGTCGAAGCAACCGGTCAGCAGATTCTCGATGCTCTGGAATTCGGTTCCAGAAACGTTGGTAAGGGTGAAAACGGTGGATTCCTGCAGGTTTCCGGTTTGACCTATACGATCAATTCTCTGATCGAACCGTCCATCGAGGTGAATGATAAAGGCGAATTTGTAAAGGTAACCGGTTCTTATCGTGTCAGTGACGTCAAAGTCGGCGGCAAGGATCTGGATCTGAACAAGACCTATACGCTTGCTTCTCATAACTATATGCTCAAGAGCGCCGGAGACGGATTTACCATGTTCCAGAATGACAAGCTTCTGCAGGATGAGGTCATGATCGACAACCAGGTTCTGATCAACTATATCCAGAAGAACCTCAATGGTGTCGTTGGTGATCAATACGCGGCGCCGCAGGGCAGAATCAAGATCTTATCCACGGAACTCTTCACACAGGTGAGCGAAAAGCTGAAGATCGCGGAATATGAGTGCAAGGTTACCGCAAAAGCACAGAAAAAAGCCGTAAAATTGACTTGGAACGCATGCGCATCCGACAGCGTAAAATATCAGGTTTACAAATCGACCAAAGCGACCAAGGGCTTCAAGAAAGCCATTACGACAAGCAAGACGACCTATACCTGCAAGAAACTTAAAAAGGGTACCAAGTACTACTTCAAGGTAAGAGCGGTCAAGACCATCGGCGGCAAGCTCTACTACGGACACTGGTCCAACGTTGCATCAAAGAAAGCAGCCTAGACCCCTTGCGGTATTCCTGCGAATGAAACCATAAAACCATAGGAATATTACCAGAAGACCCACCGGAGGATCCGGTGGGTCTTCGTCTTGGAAGGATCTGAAATCCGATCACCTCGCCGTTTGCGTACTGCAAAAAAGAGCAAAGTAGATAAAAATATCGCTTTTTAAGTTACTTATCCACTAAGAGAAGTAAGAATGTCACAATTTATCCTTAAAAAGGAAAAATAAAAGCAAATCTAAGCAAAATTGCCCCTGAATGCCTCTTCACGAAATACGATTTGCAGTCGAAGCATGTCGATAAACGTCGAAAGAACTCGAAGCAAAAGACGGTCAGACCGCATAACACGAAGTCACCCGCCTAAAAGGTGGATAAGTAACGGAAAAGCGGCAGGTTTTATCGATTTTCGCAAAATATCGGCCAATGCAGCAATTCGGTTGGATATTGCGTTAGAAGAAGAGTCTATCTTTTAAAACGAACCTGTAAAAAAATGCAAATGAAACACTTTATAAAAATGTTGAATTATGGTATATTAGAAATTCGCAGCAATGACCTTGGCTTTGTCATCAATGGCCGTCATCTGGTGATGTCCGAATGCCAGAGCAGCATCAACTGAAATATTCCCATGCGCTGTTTGGGCTATGTGAGCCGCACCTTGGAGAACCTTGCGGGCAAAGAGGGGCTTTACGGAAAAAACCTGGTCAAGCTTCCGGCTCCGGAGTTTTATCTTTTTTATGTGGGAAAAGCAGAATGGAAAAGCAAGACACTTTGCCTGTCGGAAAGTTTTTTAGCCGAGCCGAAAGAAAATTCGCTGGAGCTGGTTGTCAATCTGATCAACTTAAACTTATAATAAAGACAGCAAGATCTTGCAGAGAAGTCCGTCGCTGCTCGGCTACAGCAAGCTGCTGTATCCTATACAGGAGAAACGGAAGGCAAACGGCAGCGACCTGAAAGAAGCCATCGACGAAGCGGTGCAAACCTGTATGGATGAGGGTCTAATCACGGACTTTCTGCAAAAACACGATCGGGAGGTTACGGGTATGCTGTTTCAAGAGATCACGGTAGAAGAATTTGCGGAGATCCGGGCGCGTGAAGTCTATGCGGACGGCGAAAAAGCCGGGTTTGCGCGTGGACTGGAACAAGCGGCGCAGGAGAAGCGTGAGATCGCGAAAAACTTCAAAAAATCCGGCATTCCGATCGATGTGATTGCGCAGAATACCGGGTTGTCATCGGAGGAAATCGAAGCGCTATAGCCATAAACAAAGTTTTGCAGCACAAAGAAAAAGAACTGCCATAAGACTTCTTTTGTCCGGCGAAAAACCGGGTGAGAGAAGTCTTTTGAATTTTTTTTCCGAAAATTGGGAACGCTGTTAAAAGCGGGCGTTCGTGCCGGGCCGGTTCAAGTGCTCGTGCCGTGCCGATCCAAGTGTTCGTGCCGGGCCGGTTCAAGTGCTCGTGCCGGGCCAAGTGCTTGCGTGATGCCTGCTCGAGCATCATTGCCGAATCAGGCTATGCGTCTGCGCGGATCGTACCGAGGTTCACGCCAAGTCAGACTGCGTAGCTGCACTAAAATGGAAACTCCGATAAGAGTGTATGAAAAACGACAAATCAAAGCATTGAAAACACTTATTTTCTTCCGCAAAAAAACTTTCGTTTTGCCGGAAATTTTTTAAAAAAAGACTTGCATTCTTTGCGAATTTCCTTTATACTAAAAAGGCTTGCTTAAGGCGATGAAACGGGAAGTTGCAGGGCTATCTGGTAATTTCCGTGGAGAATTGTCCCCACCGGATGGGGGCGAAGGGATTCGCCGGATTTTGCTTTGTGTGTAAATACAGGAAACGCACAAAGGCGTGTACGAAGTAAGCAAAACATCTGTACGCGTTGAAAAATAAGGCTTTTGAACCCCTTGTACAAGCATAGCGCAAACCGTACAAAAATATTTTCAGGAGGAAAACAATGAGCGAATTACAGAAAATCAGAATCAAACTGAAGGCCTATGACCATGCGTTATTAGACCAGTCTGCAGCAAAGATCGTTGAAACAGCGAAAAAAACAGGCGCAGACGTTTCCGGTCCGATTCCGCTGCCGACAGAGAAAGAAGTCATCACGATTTTGAGAGCTGTCCACAAATACAAAGACAGCAGAGAACAGTTCGAGCAGAGAACGCATAAGAGACTGATCGACATCACAAACGCAACACTGAAGACAACCGACGCTTTAACAAAGCTCGACCTGCCTGCAGGCGTTGACATCGAAATCAAACTCTGATCCACGGCGTTTGAGATCGAACCCCAAATCAAGTTAAGAGGGACCTTCCCTTAGTATGAATCCGCCGCGTGAGACGGCAGCTGCAAAATCGTGGCCCGACCTGTGGGGCACCCGAAAAGCGAAGCTTTTGGGGGAGGAGGAGCAGCGGAGCGCGTGAGCGTGCAAGATGCGGCACGCGAAAACAGCGAAGCTTACAGACGACGCGATTCCAATGTAAGAAAAGGAGAAAAAATATGAAAGTAATCTTAGGAAAAAAGATGGGCATGACCCAGATCTTCGATGAAGAAGGAAACGTGATTCCGGTAACCGTCATCGAAGCAGGTCCGGAAGTTGTAACCCAGGTTAAGACCGTTGAGACAGACGGCTACAACGCGGTTCAGGTCGGTTTTGAAGATCAGAAACCGCAGAGAGTCAACAAACCGTTGACCGGACATTTTGAAAAAGCCGGCGTGGCTCCGAAGAAGTATCTGGCGGAATTCAGAGTCGAAGACGGCGAAACTTACGAGGTTGGTCAGGTGATTACCGTTGCTGATTTTGAAGTCGGCAAGAAGCTGGACGTCACGGGCACTTCCAAAGGTAAGGGAACGCAAGGCAACATCAAGAGACATGGACACCACAGAGGCCCGATGAGCCACGGCTCCAAGCATAAGAGACTTGCCGGCGCGCTGGCTGCGGGTACTTATCCTTCCAGAGTCTTCAAGGGCAACGCAGGTCCGGGAAGAATGGGCAGAGACACCGTGACCGTTCAGAACGTTGTACTTGTAAAAGTTATCGAAGAGAGAAACTTACTGCTCGTCAAAGGCGCGGTTCCGGGAAACAAAGGCGGACTGGTTCGCGTTCAGTATGCAGTAAAGGGACAGGACAAATAGAATAGTCTTTTGGAAAGGAGGAAGCACAAATGGCAAAAGTAACTATGTTAAATATGGCAGGAGCGGAAGCCGGCACCATCGAGTTAAAAGATGAGATCTTCGGCATCACTCCGAACGAAAACGCTGTTCACGCGGTAGTCAAGAACTACTTGGCGAACCAAAGACAGGGCACTCAGTCCGCAAAGACCAGAGGCGAAGTCAGAGGGGGCGGCAGAAAGCCTTTCAGACAAAAAGGAACCGGTCGTCACAGACAAGGAAGCACAACAGACCCGTCACAGGTTGGCGGCGGCGTTGTATTCGCACCGAAGCCTCGCGACTACAGATATACATTACCGAAGAAGTTAAGAAGACTTGCGATGAAGTCGGCTCTTTCCTCAAAGGTAGCGGAAAAAGAAATCATCGTATTAGACGAATTAAAGTTTGATGCTCCAAAGACAAAGGAAATGATCAAGGTGCTGGCAAACGTAAAAGCCGGCAAGAAAGCTCTGATCGTCATGGCTGAAAAGGATGAAAACGTCGTAAGATCCGCAGCCAACATTCCGGGAGTGAGAACGGCTCTGGTAGGAACCATGAACGTTTACGAGATCGTAAACCACGAAAGCTTCATCGTAACACAGGAAGCGGTCAAGAAGATTGAGGAGGTGTACATCTAATGAAAACAGCATACGACATCATTTTGACACCTGTTATTTCCGAACAGTCCATGGACGTAGCGGTAGACAAGAAGTACACTTTCAAAGTTGCAGTCGATGCGAACAAGACGCAGGTCAAGCACGCTGTAGAAGAAATCTTCGGTGTTGAAGTATCCAAAGTAAATATCATGAATTATGACGGTAAAGTTAAGAGAATGGGAAGAAATGTCGGCAGAACTGCTGCTTACAAAAAAGCCATCGTGACCCTTACGCCGAACAGTAAGGAAATCGAGTTCTTCCAGGGACTGTAATAGGAGGCAATCAACAATGGGAATTAGAAAATATAATCCAACAACTCCTGGTCTGAGAGGTATGACGGTTTCTACATTTGAAGAAATCACAACCAGCACGCCTGAAAAATCCTTGACGGTAACTCTTAAGAAACACGCAGGAAGAAACAACAGAGGCAAGATCACGGTAAGACACCAGGGCGGCGGCACCAGACCGAAATATAGAATCATCGACTTCAAGAGAACGAAGGACGGAATTCCGGGAACCGTAACCACCATCGAGTACGACCCGAACAGAAGCGCGAACATCGCGCTGATCGTTTACGCGGACGGCGAAAAGAGATATATCATCGCGCCGAACAAACTAGTCGTAGGACAGCAGATCGTATCCGGACCGGATGCCGATATCGTAGTCGGAAACGCGCTTCCGATCGCGAACATTCCGGTCGGTACTATCATCCACAATATCGAACTCAAGCCTGGTAAAGGTGCGCAGCTTGCAAGATCCGCAGGAAACGGCGCGCAGCTGATGGCAAAGGAAGGAGATTACGCGCAGGTAAGACTCCCGTCCGGCGAAGTAAGAAAGATCAGCATGCGTTGCAGAGCGACCATCGGTGAAGTCGGCAACGGCGACCACGCGAACATCCAGATCGGTAAAGCGGGTCGTAAGAGACACATGGGCATCAGACCTACCGTAAGAGGTTCCGTCATGAACCCGAACGATCACCCACATGGCGGTGGTGAAGGCAGAGCGCCGGTTGGTCGTAAGAGCCCGGTTACTCCTTGGGGTAAACCGGCACTTGGCTACAAGACCAGAAAGAAAAACAAAGCTTCAAATCAGTATATCGTAAAGAGAAGAAATGAAAAATAGCAGGAAGGAGCAAAAATAATGGGTAGATCACTGAAAAAAGGTCCTTTCGTGAACGCAAAGCTGCTCAAGGCTATCGAAGAATTGAACGCGGCGAACGATAAGAAAGTTATCAAGACCTGGTCAAGACCATCCACAATTTTCCCGCAGATGGTGGGACATACGATCGCAGTGCATGACGGCAAGAAACATGTTCCTGTATATATCACAGAAGACATGGTAGGACACAGACTTGGAGAATTTGCTCCGACCAGAAACTACAGAGGCCATGCTGCAGATAAATCCTCTAAGGTTAAGAAATAAGAAAGGAGAACATGAAAATGGAAGCAAAAGCAGTTGCGAAATATGTAAGAATGTCTCCGATCAAGCTGAAACCTGTTACGGACTTAGTAAGAGGCAAGGACTTAAACGAGGCATTGAACATCTTAAAGTTCACCCCGGGCAAAGGTTCAGAAATCGTAGAAAAGGTTGTAAAATCCGCAGCAGCAAACGCTGAAAATAATTTCGATATGAATCCGGACAATTTATACGTTGCAGAAGTATATGCCAACCAGGGCCCAACCATGAAGAGATGGAGAGCCGGCTCCCAAGGCAGAGCATCAATCATCTTAAAGAGATCCAGCCACGTTGGCGTGACTCTGAAAGAGAAAGAATAGGAGGTTCATGAATGGGTCAGAAAGTTAGTCCACATGGCTTAAGAGTGGGCGTTATTAAAGACTGGGATTCCAAATGGTATGCAGATAAAGCCAACTTTGCAGATTACCTTGTAGAAGACAACAAAGTAAGAGAATATGTAAAGAAAAAATTATATGTTGCCGGCGTTTCAAAGGTTTTAATTGAAAGAGCCGCAGAGAATAAAATGAGAGTCATCGTTCTGACAGCAAAACCGGGTATGGTTATCGGCAGCTCCGGCGCAGGCATCGACACACTGCGCGCAGAACTGAAGAAGCTGACAGGCAAGGACATCGACATCTCCATCGAAGAAATCAGAAGATCCGAAATGGACGCACAGCTGACTGCGGAAAGCATCGCGCAGGCACTCGAAAGACGTGTATCCTTCAGAAGAGCGATGAAGCAGGCGATCGGCAGAACCATGAAGGCCGGTGCAAAGGGTATCAAAGTTCTGTGTTCCGGAAGACTTGGCGGAGCTGAAATCGCAAGAAGCGAAAAGTACAGCGAAGGAAACGTTCCTCTGCACACTTTAAGAGCGGACATCGATTACGGCTTTGCGGAAGCGGACACGACTTACGGCAAGATCGGCGTTAAGGTCTGGATCAACCACGGTGAGATCCTCGACAAAGGATTACAGAGCGCGGTTCGCGAAGAAAAGCGTGAAAAGAGAGAAAGACGCCCGAGAAAAGACGGCGAAAGACGTGACAGACGTGATCGCGGCGAAAGACGCGACAGACGTGACCGCGGCGACAGAAACGAAGCACCGAAGTTCGCAAACCCAAGAGTCAGAAAGACTCCGAAGGCTGCACCGCAAGTTGAAGAACCACAGGTAGAAGCACCTGCAGCAGAAGCAGCGGAAACTACTGAAGCATAAATACACGGAAAGGAGGAACTTGAGTCATGTTAATGCCAAAGCGCGTTAAACGCAGAAGAGTTCACAGAGGAAGAATGAAGGGCATTGCAACCAAGGGCAATACCATTACCTACGGTGCATATGGCCTGGTTGCACAGGAATGCGGATGGATCACTTCCAATCAGATCGAAGCCGCTCGTATCGCGATGACAAGATCGATCAAGAGAGGCGGTAAAGTATACATTAAGATTTTCCCACACAAACCGGTTACAAAGAAGCCTGCCGAAGTACGTATGGGTTCCGGTAAAGGTGCGCCTGAATACTGGGTAGCAGTTGTAAAGCCGGGTAGAGTGATGTTCGAGATCGAGGGCGTTTCCGAAGAAAAGGCAAGAGAAGCAATGAGACTTGCTTCCTACAAGCTCCCGGTCAAGTGCAAATTTGCCATCAAGGAAGACGCAGTAAAGGGTGGTGAAGCATAATGGAATTAAAGAAAATGAGAGAAATGACAGAGGTTGAACTGAACAACGAACTCGCAAAGATGAAGAAAGAATTGTTCAACTTGAGATTCCAGCATGTAACCGGGCAGCTTGAAAATCCGGTTAAGATGAGAGAAGTTAAGAGAGAGATCGCCCGTATGAAGACGATCATCCGAGAAAAAGAGCTTGCAAAAGCTGAGGCCTAACGGAAAGGAGGATGTAATATGACAGTTGAAAGAAACAGAAGAAAGACAAAAGTCGGTGTCGTAGTCAGCGACAAAATGGATAAGACAGTCGTAGTTGCAATCGAAGACTTCGTAAGACATTCCCTTTACGGAAAAGCTGTAAAGAGAACGAAAAAAGTCAAAGCTCACGATGAAAACAACGAGTGCCAGATTGGCGATAAGGTAAGAATTATGGAAACAAGACCTCTGTCCAAGGACAAGAGATGGAGACTTGTGAACATCATTGAAAAGGTTAAATAAAGGAGGCACCAGATCATGATTCAGACTGAAACCAGATTAAGAGTTGCCGACAATTCCGGTGCAAAAGAACTCCTTTGCATTCGTATCTTAGGCGGCACGTCCCGTCAGTATGCGAACATCGGAGACGTAATCGTTTGCGCAGTTAAGGAAGCAACACCAGGCGGCCTTGTAAAAAAAGGTGACGTTGTGAAAGCTGTTGTTGTTAGAACCAAGCATGGTGCCAGAAGAGCAGACGGAAGCTATGTAAAGTTTGACCAGAACGCAGCAGTTATCATTAAAGATAAAGAAGACAAGAACCCGGTTGGAACCCGTATCTTTGGCCCGGTTGCCAGAGAACTCAGAGACAAGGGCTTCATGAAGATCGTGTCCTTGGCACCGGAAGTACTGTAGGAGGTGAACAGGATGCGTATTAAAAAAGGCGATACGGTAATGGTCATTACCGGTAAGGATAAAGGTAAACACGGCAAAGTTCTCAAAGCAATGCCGAAAGAAAACAGAGTCGTCGTAGAGGGCGTAAACGTTGTAACCAAGCATGCAAAGGCTACCAGACAGTCCGGCGCTGAAATCAAGCATTTCGAAGGACCGATCGATGCATCCAACGTGATGTACTATGACGCAAAGACGAAGACCGTTACGAAGATCGGATATGAATTCAAGGACGGTAAAAAAGTGAGAGTTTCCAGAAAAACCGGAAACGTAATCGACTAGGAAAGGAGGAGACGATTTTGACAGCAAGATTAAGAGAAACTTATGACAACCAAGTTTTCAACGCATTAAAAGAAAAATTCCAGTATAAAAACGTAATGGAAGTTCCGAAATTAGTGAAGATCACGATCAACATGGGTCTGGGCGAAGCGAAAGACAACGCGAAGATCATGGAATCCGCCGTCGAAGAGATCGCTCTGATCAGCGGACAGAGACCGGTTGTAACCAAGGCGAGAAAGTCCATCGCGAACTTCAAAGTAAGACAGGGCATGCCGGTCGGCGCGAAGGTTACTTTAAGAGGCGACAACATGTACGTGTTCGCGGATAAATTTTTCAACATCGCTCTTCCGAGAGTCAGAGACTTCAAGGGTGTTAGCAGAAACTCTTTCGATGGTAGAGGAAACTACTCGATGGGTATCAAAGAACAGTTAATCTTCCCTGAAATCAACTATGATAAGGTTGAAACGATCAAAGGTATGAACATAGTATTTACAACAACGGCTAAAACAGACGAAGAAGCAGCTGCATTACTGGAGCTGCTCGGTATGCCGTTTGAAAAATAGGAGGGAATTATGGCAAAGACATCTCTCAAGGTAAAACAGGCTAGAAAACCGAAATACTCAACACGTGCTTATACCAGATGCAGAATTTGCGGAAGACCGCATTCTGTATTAAGAAAATATGGTATCTGCCGTATCTGTTTTAGAGAGCTTGCTTATAAAGGAGAAATTCCGGGCGTAAGAAAAGCAAGCTGGTAAAAATTATGAAAGGAGAAATACTGTAATGACAATGACAGATCCTATAGCAGATATGCTGACAAGAATCAGAAATGCCAATACTGTAGGTCACGAAACTGTTGAGATCCCGGCATCCAAAATGAAAAAAGCGATCGCGGAGATCTTAAAAGAAGAAGGCTACATTACGGATTTCGATGTAATAGAAGACGACAAGCAAGGTATGATCAAAGTTACAATGAAATACGGTGCGAACAAAGAAAAAGTAATCAGCGGAATCAAGAAAATTTCCAAGCCGGGCTTAAAGGTTTACGCAAAGGCAAACGACGTACCGAAGGTACTCGGAGGTCTGGGAATCGCGATCATTTCCACATCCAAGGGAATCGTAAGCGACAAAGAAGCGAGAAAACTGGGCGTTGGCGGCGAAGTTATCTGTTATGTATGGTAGGAGGAACGAAACATGTCTAGAATAGGTAGAAAACCTGTAGTTGTTCCTGCCGGCGTAGAAGTTACTGTAGACGCGAACAACGTAGTTACGGTAAAAGGCCCAAAAGGACAATTAGCAGAACAAATCAGCAAACTGATCAAGGTTGAAGTCCGCGAAGGCGAAGTTCTGGTTTCCAGAGAATCCGACGATCGCACGGAAAGATCCCAGCACGGTCTTGCGAGAACTTTGATCAACAATATGGTAGTTGGCGTAACACAAGGATTCGAAAAGAAGCTCCAGCTTGTCGGCGTTGGATACAAGGCCGAAAAGAAAGGCAACACCTTAGTGATGAACCTTGGATACTCCCACCCGGTAGAATTAAAAGACCCTGAAGGAATCACGACGGAATGCACATCCGCGACCGAGATCGTCGTAAAGGGTATCAACAAAGCAGTTGTCGGAAACTATGCGGCAGACATCAGAGCATGGAGAAGACCGGAACCTTATAAGGGCAAAGGTATTAAATACGCTGATGAAGTGATCCGCAGAAAAGAAGGCAAAGCCGGTGCGAAATAAAGGGAAAGGAGTGAATGAAATTGGCAAAAGAAAGCAGAAATGACAGACGTGTCAAAAGACACGAAAGAGTAAGAAAAAACCTGTACGGAACTCCTGAAAGACCTAGACTTTGCGTTTACAGATCCAATAAGAACATCTCCGCTCAGATCATCGACGATGTCAACGGAGTAACCTTGGCAGCAGCGTCATCACTCGACAAGGAACTGAAAGCTGAAATCGGTTATGGCGGAAACAAAGAAGCAGCGAAAAAGGTTGGAGAAGCCCTTGCAAAGAGAGCATTAGCAAAAGGGATCGAAGAAGTCGCTTTCGACAGAGGCGGATTCTTATATCACGGAAGAGTTGCAGAACTCGCGGCAGGTGCTCGTGAAGCCGGATTAAAATTCTAACAGGAGGAAAAAGGAATGCGTAATATCGTTGATGCATCCAAGCTTGACTTAAAGTCAACTATCGTTAGTATCAGAAGAGTAGCAAAAACTGTTAAGGGCGGTAGAAACATGAGATTCAGCGTAACGGTTGTAGTCGGAGACGGCAACGGCTATGTAGGCGTTGGTCTTGGCAAGTCTCAGGAAATTCCTGAAGCGGTAAGAAAAGCAGAAGAAGATGCAAAGAAGAATTTAATATATGTTCCGACAGTCGGAACCACGGTACCTCATAAGAACTTAGGCGTTTTCGGCGCAGGCAGAGTTCTGATCATGCCGGCCGCGCAAGGTACCGGCGTTATCGCAGGTTCTTCCGTACGTACCGTACTGGAAGCTGCAGGCATTAAAGATGTCAGAGCAAAATCGATCGGTTCCAATAATGCCGGAAACATGGCTTACGCTACACTGGAAGGTCTCAAAGGCATGATGACAGTTGAAAGAGTCGCCAAACTCAGAGGCAAGACCGTAGAGGAAATCTTAGGATAGGAGGACGCAGAACATGGCAAACATGATTAAAATCACTTTAACAAAGAGCACCATCGGCGCTTCCCCTAAGCAGAGAAAAGTAGTTGAAGCGTTAGGTCTTAGAAAGATGCACCAGACAGTAGAATTAGCTGACACACCGCAGACGCGCGGCGCAGTGGCTAAGGTGTCCCATCTTGTAACCGTAGAGGAATAGGAGGTACACTGAGATGAAATTACATGAATTAAGAGCGGTACCGGGCGCTACCAAGAGCCCGAAGAGAAAAGGCCGCGGTCACGCGACCGGACAGGGTACAACTGCCGGCAGAGGTATGAACGGTCAGAAATCCAGATCCGGCGGCGGCGTTCGTCTTGGATTTGAAGGTGGTCAGATGCCTTTATACAGAAGACTGCCGAAACGCGGTTTCACAAACATCTGGGGAACCGAATACACCATCGTAAACGTGGAAGACTTAAACAGGTTTGAAGCAGGTACGGTTGTAGACCGTGCTTTGTTAGAAGAAGCAGGTGTTGTAAAACAGGTAAAAGACGGCATTAAGGTGCTCGGACAGGGCGAACTCAAGGTTGCGCTGACAGTGAAAGCTGACAAATTCAGCGGAAGCGCTGTACAAAAGATCGAAGCTGCTGGAGGAAAGGCAGAGGTGATTTAGGATGGGTATGTTAAAGACTGTAGCTCAAGCATGGAAAGTTCCTGAAATTAGAAGCAAAATGATCTTTACACTGCTCATGCTCGTTGTGTTCAGAATCGGATCCAACATTCCGGTTCCGAACATCAACCGGAGCGTACTTGCCGATATGTTTACAGGTGAAACCGGTCTGTTCGACCTGTTTGACCTGTTTTCCGGCGGATCATTCAGCAACTTTACGATTTTTGCATTGAGTATTACACCATACATCACTGCATCAATCATTGTTCAGCTGCTGACCATCGCTTTCCCTTACTTTGAAAATCTTGCGAAGGAAGGCATGGAAGGCCGCAAAAAGATGGCACAGATCACGCGTTATATGACCGTTGTTCTGGCGCTGATTCAGGCAATTGGCTTGACTGTCGGCTTATTCAGACAGGCAGTCGTTGACAAAAACGCATTCTCCGTTATCGTTGTCATCCTTGTTCTGACCGCAGGTACCGCATTCCTGATGTGGCTTGGCGAACAGATCAATGACAGAGGTATCGGTAACGGAATCTCCCTTCTGATCTTCGGCGGTATCGTCGCGAGAATCCCAAGCGGACTCAGAAGCATCGTTACCAGCTATCAGGACGGAGGCATCTCCATCGTGACCCTGATCATCTTCGTGATCCTGGCGGTTCTGGTAACTGCGGGCGTTGTACTGATTCAGGAAGGACAGAGAAGAATTCCGGTACAGTACGCAAAGAGAGTGGTCGGCAGAAAAATGTACGGCGGACAATCCACCCACATTCCGATCAAGGTCAACCAGGCAGGCGTTATCCCGATCATCTTCGCGTTATCCCTGCTGCAGTTCCCACTGACCATCACGTATTTCCTGAAACAGGGCAATGCGTTCTCCGAATGGGTAACCAAATGGCTGTCACCTTCCGGAGATCCGGGCGTGTGGATCTACGGCGTACTGAATATTGTGCTGATTATTTTCTTCACATATTTCTATACCGGCATCACCTTCAATCCGAATGAAGTTGCGAACAATATGAAAGCAAACGGCGGCTTTATCCCGGGTATCCGTCCGGGCAAAGCGACCGAAGACTATTTGAACAAAGTTATGTCAAGAGTTACGATCGTCGGTGCGATTTTCCTGGCACTGATCGCGACCCTGCCGACCATCATCAGTGTGCTGGAACCGACGCTTCAGGGCATCCACTTCGGCGGCACTTCCCTGCTGATCGCAGTCGGTGTTGCGCTGGATACCGTAAGACAGCTTGAAAACCAGATGCTGATGAGAAACTACCAAGGTTTCTTAAAGTAGTAAGGAGATGAAACTCAAATGCTTAGAACTATTTTATTAGGGCCTCCGGGAGCCGGAAAAGGTACACAAGCAGTTAAAATTGTCGAGAAGTACGGCATTCCGCACATCTCGACCGGTGACATCTTTCGGGAAAACATCAAAAATGGCACGGAGCTGGGCAAAAAAGCACAGGAATATATGAACCGCGGCGAGCTGGTTCCGGATGATCTTGTGATCGAGATCGCGACGGACAGACTGCTCAAGGATGACTGCAAGAACGGCTTCCTGCTGGACGGTTTCCCAAGAACTGTTTACCAGGCCGAAAAGCTGGATGAATTCCTTGCGGCGCACGGCGGTAAAATTGATAAAGTGCTGGACATTGCGGTAGGAAAGGATGAGTTGATCAAAAGACTGACTGGAAGAAGAGTCTGCAAAAATTGCGGCGCCAGCTTCCACGTTGTCAACATTCCTCCTAAAAAAGAAGGTATTTGCGATTACTGCGGCGGCGAGCTGATTCAGAGAGCCGACGACAATCTGGAAACTGTAACCAATCGGATCGATGTCTACGAAGCACAGACCAAACCACTGATCGATTACTATGAAAAAGCAGGCAACCTTGCGCACATTGACGGCACCACCGGTCTGAACAATGTATTTGCTGACATCGTAAAAGCCTTAGGTGAATAACCATGATCATCATTAAATCAAAACAAGAGCTGGATCGTATGCGAGAAGCCGGCAAGGTATGCGGACTCATTCTGCGGGGACTGGCCGACATCATACAACCAGGTATCTCCACACTGGAGATTGATCGTTTTGTAGAAAAGACTGTACGCGAGCACGGGATGCGCGCAGCCGAAAAGGGCTACTGCGGATACCCTGCCAGCATATGCGTGTCGATCAACGATGAAGTGGTTCACGGCATTCCGAGCAAAAAGCGGCATCTGCGTGAGGGCGATATCGTCAGCTGCGATCTGGTTGTCGAATATGAGGGCTACATGGCAGACGCGGCGCGTACCTACGCGGTCGGCAACGTCAGCCCGGAAGCCAGACACTTGATCGAAACCGCAGAAAAAGCGTTCTGGAACGGCATCGCTTACGCGAAAGAGGGATACCGCCTGTCGGATATCTCCCATGCCATACAGGAAACCGTAGAGGCAGAAGGCTTCGGCGTCATCCGAGACTTCGTGGGTCACGGGATCGGCAGTGAAATGCATGAGGATCCGCAGATCCCGAACGTCGGAAAGCCGGGAAAAGGTCCGAGACTTCAGCGCGGTATGACCCTCGCCATTGAGCCGATGATCACACAAGGCTCCTGGGAGATTGACGTACTGGCGGATGATTGGACCGCAGTCACTTTAGACGGCAGTCTGGCCGCGCATTACGAAAACACTGTGGTAATCACAGACGGCGAGCCGGAATTGCTTACATTGTAAAATAGAAGGAGATTGTATTTATGGCGAAAAAAGACGTCATCGAGGCAATGGGAACAGTTGTAGACGCACAGCCAAACGCGATGTTCAAAGTCAAATTAGACAACGGTTTTGAAGTGCAGGCACACATTTCAGGAAAAATTAGAATGAACTATATCAGAATTCTTCCGGGTGACAAGGTCAAAGTGGAGCTTTCTCCGTATGATCTGACCAGAGGAAGAATCATTTGGAGAGATAAAGGTTAGGAGGAGAATGAAATGAAAGTAAGAGCTTCCGTAAAACCAATCTGTGAAAAGTGCAAAGTTATCAAGAGAAACGGCAAAGTAATGGTTATCTGCGAAAACCCGAAGCACAAGCAGACACAAGGTTAATTATTCGTTCGGATGGGGAAGGCGTGCATACCGGGACACGCCTTGCATGCCCCTTTCAAAAATAAGAAGATCCTGTCTATATCGCCACCCGGAAAGGCGACGGAAGATAGGGGAAGGAGAAAAATATGGCTCGTATAGCCGGTGTTGACTTACCAAGAGAAAAAAGAGTAGAAATCGGTTTAACCTACATCTATGGTATCGGTAGACCAACTTCACTTGCAATCCTCGAAAAAGCTGGTGTAAACCCTGACACAAGAGTAAAGGATTTAACCGAAGAGGAAGCAGGTAAAATCAGAAGAATCATTGATGAAGAGTACCTGGTGGAAGGTGACCTCAGAAGAGAAGTCTCCCTGAACATCAAGAGACTCATGGAAATCGGTTCCTACAGAGGCATCCGTCACAGAAGAGGCCTGCCGGTAAGAGGACAGAACACCAAGACGAACGCAAGAACTCGTAAAGGTCCGAAGAAGACCGTTGGCAGAAAGAAAAAAGCGACTAAGTAAGAAGGAGGTAGGAAAAAATGGCTAAGACTGTAAAGAAAACAGTTAGAAAGAAAAAAAGAGAACGTAAGAATATTGAAAAAGGCCAGGCACATATCCAATCCACCTTTAACAATACTTTAGTTACTCTGACAGATATGAGCGGAAACGCGTTAAGCTGGTCTTCCGCAGGATCCCTCGGATTTAAGGGATCCAGAAAATCCACACCGTTCGCGGCACAGATGGCAGCAGAAGAAGCAGCCAAGGGTGCAATGGAACACGGCTTAAAGACGGTAGAAGTTTATGTAAAGGGACCGGGCTCCGGCAGAGAAGCAGCCATCAGAGCGCTGCAGACCGCCGGTCTTGAAATCACCATGATCCGTGATATCACACCGATTCCGCACAACGGCTGCAGACCGCCGAAGAGAAGAAGAGTCTAGGAAAGGAGGAGTAATTTAATGTCAAGATATACAGACGCAAACTGCAAATTGTGCAGAAGAGAAGGCCAAAAGCTTTTCTTAAAGGGTGAGAGATGCTACAGCGCAAAATGTGCTTTAGAAAAAAGAAATTACGCTCCTGGACAACACGGACAGAACAGAAAGAAACAGTCCGAGTACGGCAACCAGTTAAGAGAAAAGCAGAAAGCAAAGAGATTCTACGGTGTTCAGGAAACACAGTTCAGAAACTTATTTGATAAAGCAGCCAAGAAACCGGGCAAGACAGGTGAGAACCTCCTGATCTTACTGGAAACCAGACTGGACAACGTTGTATTCAGACTTGGTTTTGCGGCTTCCAGAAAGGAAGCAAGACAGTTGGTAACACACGGTCACTTCACCATCAATGGCAAAAAGGCGAACATTCCGTCCATGGAAGTCAAAGCCGGTGATGTCATCGCTGTAAAAGCAAAAAGCCAGAGCTCACCGAAGTTCAAAGAAATCAAAGAGATGTCTATTACAGTTCCTGCTTGGATGACCGTAGATGTTGACAAGCTGGAAGGTAAGGTTGTGACCCTGCCGAGACGTGAAGAAATCGACACGCCGATCGCGGAGCACTTAATCGTCGAATTGTATTCCAAGTAGTGTAACGCATTACGAACTACGCGAAAGGCGCGTAATCGTAAGAAGAACCTGTCAAGAGGCGGGTAGTATTTGCCTT
>DJPG01000084.1:32235-32570 GCA_002439735.1 Firmicutes bacterium UBA6418
AACTACGGTAAATTCGTAGTAGAACCTTTGGAAAGAGGTTACGGCACTACCCTTGGAAACGCACTGAGAAGAATTCTGTTGAGTTCTCTTCCGGGTGCGGCGGTCACTTCAGTAAAAATCGACGGAGTACTTCATGAGTTTTCAACGATACCAGGAGTCAAAGAAGATGTCACAGAAATCATCTTGAATTTAAAGAAACTTGCTGTCAGATTAAACGGGGAGAGCACCAAGAGAGTGATCATCAACGCAGTCGGTCCGAAGGAGGTCACGGCGGCAGATATCATCGGTGATTCCGAAATGGAAATTTTCAACCCGGATCTGCACATTGCGACGCT
>DJPG01000084.1:32699-32860 GCA_002439735.1 Firmicutes bacterium UBA6418
ACTCCTGTAAGAAAAGTTAATTTTACAGTAGAAAATACCAGAGTCGGTCAGGTCACTGACTATGATCGTCTGGTGCTTGAAATCTGGACCGACGGCTCCATTACACCGGAAGAGGGCGTTTCCATCGGCGGCAAGATCATGCAGGAGCATCTGAACCTGTT
>DJPG01000102.1:0-2302 GCA_002439735.1 Firmicutes bacterium UBA6418
CCAATCCATTCAAGTGTCGGCATAGAAGTTTCCTCCAAAAAGCAGAATGCTATCTGCCTTTTTCCGTGTCTCTGCGTTAATTACCTCAAAAGTCTGTCTTTTAAGTTGAAGAAGATCTCTATATTTTGTCTCGTATGCGGAAACCATTTTTTCGTTAGAGGCGGCCAGTTCTTTTGTAAGCGCATCGAGTGTTATTCCGTTTGTTTTATCAATGATTGTCCGGCAGAAAGTGAGTGTATCTTCAGAAAAAGAGGCTGGGTGCGCTGCTTCCATTTCAACTGTTCTCTCTGCGGTCTGTCTGCCGGAGAAACTCAGCAATCTTTCGTATATTGCTATTTCCTCATCGCAGATATGAGAAAATTCTTCTGTTGCTTGATTTGCGCGTTCGAGCAGCGTCTTAACTTTTTGGTAGTCAGCACCATTCAAGAAAGCAACTAGTTGATCCGATGCAATTTTGCAAGCCATTTGATACTTTTGGAAAGTTGTAATTGCAGCACCCGGATTCTTCATACCAGTGTCCATAGCCTCGGTCATAGGACGGATAGGATTGATTGTATCAAGCGCCATCGCAAATATTTCCTCAATCTTTGCCCATTTTTCGTTTTCACTTTTCAGAAAGCTATCGCGTTGAATCTGCTTATAGGTAAAAAGAATTGTCACAACTACAGTTGCAACCGCCACCAGCGCTCCTAAGATCATCCCATAATAGGACAGCGCATCCGCAGCACCCCATATGGTCATGTATCCGCTGTTTGTTTTGTAGCACTCGTTGATTATGATCGGAACACCAACAATTAGTGCCAGTGCTATAACAGCAATTAATATCCACTTTGTCCATGACTTTCTCATCATAGCATTTCCTCCCCGCTCCAAACATACGCTGTGTAGCGTCCGCCGCTGAGCTTAGTGATCTCGCCGGATTTCAGCAGTTCTGCCAGCGCGCGCTGGACGGTGATCTGGCTGATGTCCGGGCATTTGGCTATGATTTCGCTCTTGGTGATCTTGCCAAGGTGACTTTTGATGATCTCGCGCACCCGGTCTGGCTTGGAAAGCCCCTTGGTGGTCAGCAGCTCAACCCGGCTTTCAAAATCCCGGTAAGCCGCCGCCAGAACGCCCAGCATATAGGTCACGAAGGGCGCATAATCGTTCGTCCCCTCGTGCCAGTTGTAGGAGCTGGCTTGCAGGGCCTCGTAATAGGTCTCCTTGGTATCAGAGATCAGCTTTTCGATGCTGATATATTTGCCGACAAGATAGCCGGAGCGGTACAAAAGCAGCAGCGTCAGGAGCCTGCTCATGCGGCCGTTGCCGTCATTGAAGGGATGGATGCAGAGAAAGTCCAGAATAAAAATCGGGATCAGCAGCAACGGGTCAAGCTCGGCGTCCTGTGCGGCCGTCTGGAAGGCGTCGCAAAGTGCTGCCATCGCCCCCGGCGTTTCCCACGCAGAGACAGGCTCAAACCGGACGATCTTCCGGCCGTCCGGCCGTTCTTCGGCAATCACATTATCCGAGTTTTTGAAGCTGCCGCCGATCGACTTGCCGCTGAACTTGTACAGGTCCCGATGCAGCTGCAAAATGACCGTCGGCTTTGGCGGGATATAGTCGTGGCTCTCGTGGATCGTCGCCAGCACGTCGCGGTATCCGGCGATCTCTTTTTCGCTGCGACTCTGGGGCATGGTCTTTTCGCGGACGATCTTTTTCAGGCGGTCGTCCGTGGTGATGATGCCCTCGATGCGGTTGGACGCCTCGGTGCTCTGGATCTTCGCAACCTCCAAGAGATTGGACAGCGCATCCGCTTTTGCCTCGATAAAAAGATTCTGCTGCCCCTTGTATTCGTGAATCTGCGTCAGGTAGGCCACGACCTCCGGCGTCAGCAATTTGTTGTATTCTGTTTTGAAGTTGAATGCTCTCATGCAATATCCTCATTCGGGTTTTAATTTCATCAAATCTCATCGAATGATGCAATTATAGTATACCCGCGAATTGCATCACCGTCAATCTTAATTTTGTCATTTCTTGCGCGATGATAAAATTGAGATTGTCGGCAAAAAGGCAGTCCGCTCCTTATCGGCACGGACTGCCTTTTGCATTTTCGGAGCAGGGATGACAAGCTGCCTTTTGCAGTTTGTATATGCACCTGCGAGGGAAATGAGGGATTGCAAAGGGAACATCTCTTTGCCGCTGGGTTTCCAATAGGGGCGCGCAGCATCCCTGTTGGCACACGATTTTGCGCCGCAAAGTCTAGTGTGTTATACCTTTGCTTCCGGCTGACGCGGAAAAGGGGTTGGCGGCGTACTCTGCGGTG
>DJPG01000102.1:2375-2921 GCA_002439735.1 Firmicutes bacterium UBA6418
CACAAACGCAGGATTTTTGAGAAGCAAAATCCGACTGGCCGGAAAAGGAAGCAGAGGTATATAAAGCCCCCGTCCCGCCGCAGCGACGTTCCTTCGTCTTACGGCATCTCCTTCCGAAGCGTATCCAGCGACTGTTCCTCCAGCAGCTTTGTCCGGTTCTCGCTCAGATGAAAATGTATCGCCGCGCCGGTCAGTGTGTGCTCGATATCATCTGTGAAACCGAAGCGATACAGAAGATACGTCTGCTCCCGCGGCTCCAGCTTGTCCAGTGCCGCATAAAGCTCCCACAGGTTTTCCGCTTTGATGAAAGCCTCCTCCGGAGACAGCGCATACGGATCAGCAATCGCCTCAATCCGCAGCAGCCGCTCATCGCCGGGTAGAATCTCATCGAGGTACACTCGCTCAAGGCCAAGGCCTTCCACACCGTCTTTCACTTTTACAGTTGCCATGCGATACTCGAAAGACATCTGCGCTGTATGTACGAGGTCGAGCATGGCGTTCTTGATGGCAGGTGCGGCATAGGTCAGGAACTTGAGCTTCCGCGCC
>DJPG01000102.1:2960-3679 GCA_002439735.1 Firmicutes bacterium UBA6418
GATCAAAGCCGTCAACGGCACGCAGCAGGCCGATGCTGCCCTCCTGCACCAGATCATCCATGTCGATGTTCAGGTCACTGCCCTCCAGCGACGAACTTCGGTATATGAGGTCAGCCGTCTGAACGATGAAACTCATATTCTTTTCAACAAGAATCTCCCGCGCGGCCTCATCGCCCTTCTGAGCCAGAGTGCAAAGCCGCTCATTGGTCATGCTGTTCGGATTCATCGCTTGCCGCCGTTCCGGTCATGGAGAGGAACAACTTCCTGACGTATGCCGTGTCAACACCGGGCAGATGGGAAACGGAGGCTGCCACCGCGTCCGCAATCTGCTCCTTTGTGATTTTTCGGTTCAGTCTTTGACCGCCCTTGGTCAACTCCGCATAGATGCTCTTCATCGCCTGCGCCGTAAGCTGGCGCGTGGGCGGCATCTCTGCCTCGGCTTCCTTTTTCACGGCGCGGACAGCCTTCATAAAGGAGTTCTGAATGGAGCTTAATTCCGCCTGATCGATTGGCGTCCGTAGGCTTTTGACTTCATCCGCGGCCTGCGGCACTGTGCCCAGCATGGACGAAACCATCGAATAAAGCTGATTCTGCGCGGCAAATCCGGAGGTTAGCTCGTTGTCCAGATATCGGGCGATCTGGTATGTGGTATCGGCAAACTGTGGATTTTCCAGAAGGTAGCTGACGATTTTGGGGTTGACCTTCTGCGTGTAGAGATT
>DJPG01000057.1 GCA_002439735.1 Firmicutes bacterium UBA6418
CAACCATCGTCATCTGGTGCCTGCAGACCTTTGACACCAGATTGAACGTGGTCACCGACTCGCAGGACAGCCTGCTGGCGATGCTCGCGGGAATGATTGCGCCGATCTTCGCACCGCTTGGTTTCGGGGACTGGCGTATCTGCACAGCCTTGCTCACCGGCTTTATGGCAAAGGAGAGCGTGGTCGCGACCTTGACAGTCCTGACTGCGGGCATTGACATCACCTCACTTTTGACCCCGCTGGCAACAGCATCCCTGTTGGTCTTCTGTCTGCTTTATACGCCGTGTGTCGCCGCGATCGCATCCATCAAGCGGGAGCTTGGCGGTAAATGGGCGGTGCTGGTCGTCGTCATGCAGTGCGTGATCGCATGGCTTTGCGCGTTTGCGGTCTATCTGATCGGAGGACTGCTGTAACAAAAAATAGAAATGAAAAACGGGTTCTGCATCACTGCAGGACCCGTTTTCCATAAAAGATGTATTAGTAATTATCGTGTTTCCAATGTTATGTAGGTATGTGATCGGTCATTATAATTTTCGACCTTTGCGGAGAAAACTATTTTCTCTTCATTTCCTTCGGAGTTACGCAGGTTCCGGACGCTCTTGCAACGACGATCGGTTCTTCCAGGAAATCAGCTGCGGAAGCATTAATGTCTTTTCTGGAAACAATAACTTTTCTTGCTTCGAACTTCATGTGTCTGGAAGTGTTGCCGATCTTGTCGATCTCGCCGTAAGCTTCGATGTAGTCGCCTGCATAAGTCGGAGCCAGGAATTCTACGTTATCATATGCGCAGAACAGACCCTCATCTCCGTCTAATTTGATCAGCAGTTCTGTCGCAACATCGCCGAACAGGTGAACCATGTGCGCGCCGTCAACTAATTCTCCGCCGTAGTGCGCATCCTTCGCAGACATTCTTAATCTTAAAGTAGAAGTAATTTTTTCCATGTTCTAATCTCCTTTTCATCATACATATTTGTATTCATCGTAACTCTATTAAAAATAACAAAAAATATAGTTGCAAATACTGTGCCAATGGTTTATCATTGGAAATAGAGAAAAAGTGAACCGATTTGGCATCACCCTGCGCAGGAAAGGAGCAGAATCAGAATGAATATGACTTACGGTCTCAAACGCGTGGCGGAACCGCAGTATGTGCTGCCGACATCGGCCTGGAAGCTGGACAACAGCCGCAACCTTTATCAGGATGAACTTCGTATTTCCATCCGCAGGATCCATATGGAAGGCACTAGCTTCAAGCAGATCTGCACAGAAAGCAACTACAACGAAGAAAAAATCAAGCAAAAGATCATCGATATCATCATCCGGCGCGGCAAACTGCATAATCCGGTCACCGATACCGGCGGACTGGTGCTCGGCACGATCGAAGAGATCGGCTCCGCGTTTGATAATCCGCAGGGCTTGAAGGTCGGCGACACTGTGATTTGCAATGCCTCTTTGGCTTCGGTACCGATGTATATCGCAAATATCGCGACGATCGACCATGTCTTTAACCAACTGGATGCGGAGGGATATGCGATCCTGCACGACCGGGTACCGATCGTAAAGGTTGAAGAGGACACACCGGTAAACCTGCTCTTGTTCATGCTGGATGAATCGGGAACGCTGTATCGCCTGGATCAGCTGGTGAACGGACAGACCAAATTCTTGATCGTCGGCAACAATATGCTGACAAATCTGATCTTCGGTTATATCATCCGCCGCAAGATCGGCAAGGAGGGCGAGATCGTCTGTCTGCTGGACAAAAAAACCGGTATGCAGGTCACGGGCGGCGGCATTGACAAGCTGCTCGCGAAAGTCTTTGATCAGATGCATTTTTTGAATATCCTGAAGCCGATGGATGCCGTGGAAAGACTGGAGCTGAGCACGCAGTTCGACCTCTCGGTCAACTGCGCGGAGATCCCGGGTGCGGAAACGATCAATATCCTGGCGACCAAAGCGGGCGGAACCGTGCTGTTCGCGAACCTGATCAACAATCTGAAGCTGGCGCTGTATATCACCGAGTCCATCTCCAAACCGCTGAACGTCGAAAACGCGGAGGGCTATCTGGAAAATTACGAACGCTTTGACCTCGAACTGGTCAAGGAGCTTGCCGGTTACTTTGAAAATGCGGCTGTCGTGAAAGTAGACCGTACCGAAAAGGAGGAAGCCGAAACCGCGGCTTCCCCTTATGACCGCTCCCTGATTGAACAGAGTATGCTCGAGGATTTTATCTGCGTCAGCAGGCCGATGCGCAATGTGTTGCGCGAGATCGCCAACGTTTCCAAATACGACTGCAACGTCATCATTTTCGGGGATACCGGTGTCGGTAAAGAAAAGGTCGCGAACCTGATCCAGAAAAACAGCGACCGCAAAATGCAGCCTTTTGTTAAAATTAACTGCGGCGCGATCTCGCCAAACCTCATCGAATCCGAGTTCTTCGGCTATGAAAAAGGCGCGTTTACCGGCGCGAACACCGGTGGCAAGAAGGGCTATTTTGAGATCGCCAACAACGGCGTCATGTTCTTGGACGAGATCGGTGAGCTGCCGCTGGAAATGCAGGCAAAGCTCCTGCGCGTCATTCAGGATGGTGAGTTCTACAAAGTCGGCGGGACAAGCCCGATCAAGACAAACGTCAGGATCATTTCCGCGACGAACCGCGATCTGGAGAAATTCGTGGAAGAAGAGAAATTCCGTCGCGATCTCTATTACCGGCTGAACGTCGTACCGATCCGCATTCCAAACCTGTCTGACCGTGTCGATGACATCCCTGCACTGGTCAACCATTTCCTTGCGAAATACGGAAAAAAATTCGGCATTGCCAGAGGTATCACAGACAGCGCGATGGATTATCTGAAGCAGCTTTCCTGGCCGGGCAATATCCGGGAATTGGAGAACTCCGTGCAGCGTCTGATCATTTCCGCGCAGGGTGAGGACATTACCCTGCTGGATGTGATGCATGAGACGCACAGCGATCTTTTTAAGGGCGCAGCCTTCGCTGCGGAAGGGGAGGAAGAGGAAGGAGCCTTGCATACGACCGGTGCGGAGCTTTGCCTGCAGGAGGCGGTAGATGATTACGAAAAAGGACTGATCCAATACGCTTGTGAAAAGTACGGCTCTACGCGTAAAGCGGCCAAAGCCATTGGAATCAGCCAGACGCAGCTGGTCAGAAAGAAGAAAAAATACAATCTGTAAAAAAGAGTGAACCTATAATGGTTCACTCTTTTTGCGTATGAAAACAAATCGGTTCGGTCTCGGGTCGGTATGCACGTTTTTTCAACATTCTGCTCTTGGCACAGAATTTGCTTTGTTAGAATGTGAACAATTAGGCTATAGAAAAGGAGACTTGAAAAGGAATGGAATTCAAAAAAGGTGACATTTACGGAACCCATCGCGTAATCAGCCCGAAGGGTGTGCTGCCGCAGCCAGCAGATGTTGTGGACAACACAATGGAAATTTATGACAATGAAGTACTGATCGATGTACATACATTGAATATCGACTCCGCGTCTTTCACGGAGATCTCCAACAGAGCCAATGGCGATGTAGAAGAAATCAAAAGGATCATTTTAGAGATCGTAAATACAACAGGTAAGCATAAGAACCCGTGGACAGGCTCCGGCGGCATGCTGATTGGCAGAGTTGCCGAGGTCGGACCGGCTTATCAAGGCGAACTGAAAAAAGGCGATAAGATCGCGACCATGGTATCCCTCTCTCTGACACCGCTCAAGATCGATGAGATCATCGAGATCAGGCCGGAGATCGACCAGGTCGATATTAAAGGACAGGCGATCCTGTTCCAGTCCGGTATCTACGCGAAGCTGCCGAAGGATATCCCGCAGACACTGGCATTATCGGTACTGGATGTCGCAGGTGCTCCGGCACAGACTGCGAAGATCTGCAAGCCGGGAGACACGGTTGTCGTCATGGGCGGCGGCGGCAAATCCGGAATTCTTTGTTGCTGGCAGGCAAGAAAGCAGGTCGGCATCAACGGTACCGTTATCTGCGTAGACGGCTTCAAGAAGTCTATCAACCGGGCGATGTCCGTCAACTGCGCGGATGAATATCTGGTTGTCAACGCGACCGATACCATTGCGATGTATGAAGAAATCATGGATGCGACCGAAGGGAAGCTGGCAGATGTTGTCATTAACGTTGTCAACATCCCGAACACGGAGATGTCTTCCATTATTGCCTGCAAGGAAGGCGGTCTGGTATACTTCTTCTCCATGGCAACTTCCTTCACGAAGGCGGCACTGGGCGCGGAAGGCATCGGCAAAGACGTCACCATGTTAGTGGGCAACGGATATACGAAGGGTCACTCCGAAGTCGCGCTGCAGGTACTCAGGGAGGACGAAAGAATCCGGAACCTCTTCGCGCAGCTGTACGCGTAGGAAACGTCAGAACTTTCAGAAAAAAACATTTTCCCTATGGCAAAAACGAGAAAGATGTTATATAATTAACAGGGTAGCTTGTGCCGACCATCATGCGGCATAAAGATATATTTATTATTTTTTTCGAGGAGGAACATAAAAATGAAAAAAGGATGCCCTTACGGAACACACCGCGTTATCTCTCCAAAGGGAGTTTTACCGCAGCCAGCAGACGTTATCGATAACAACATGGAAATCTATGATAATGAAGTTCTGATCGACGTTAAGACTTTAAACATCGACTCCGCTTCTTTCACAGAAATCGTGAAAAGAGTCTTAAACAAGAAGCCTGCAGAAGTAACCACACAGGAAGAAATGGATAAGATCGGCGCGAAGAT
This sequence comes from Firmicutes bacterium UBA6418, assembly GCA_002439735.1. Lineage (GTDB taxonomy): Bacteria > Bacillota > Clostridia > Peptostreptococcales > Anaerovoracaceae > CAG-238. Next base: position 4,766 of record DJPG01000057.1, read on the forward strand.
GATGGAGATCGTCGCACATGCCGGCAAACACAAAAATCCGTGGACAGGTTCCGGCGGCATGCTGCTCGGTACCGTCGAAGAGATCGGACCTGCTTACCAGGGTGACTTAAAGGTCGGCGACAAGATCGCTACGTTAGTATCCCTGTCCCTGACTCCGCTGAGAATCGACGAGATCATCGCGATGAGACCGGCAATCGACCAGGTTGACATCAAAGGTAAGGCAATCTTATTCCAGTCCGGTATCTATGGCATCATTCCGGATGATATGCCGGAAAAGACCGCGTTATCCGCATTAGACGTAGCAGGCGCTCCGGCTCAGACTGCTAAATTAGTACAGTCCGGTCAGAAGGTTCTGGTCATCGGCGGCGGCGGAAAGTCCGGTCTTCTGTGCTTACACGAAGCAAAGAAGAGAGCAGGCGTAACCGGTCTGGTTGTTTGCGCAGCAGGTTCTCAGAAATCCGAAGACAGAGCAAGAGTCCTCAACCTTGCGGATGAATACTTCCACATGGACGCAACCGATGCAGTCGGCTTCTACAACAAATCCATGGAATTAACAAACGGCGAATTATTCGACGTTGTTATCAACTGCGTATCCATCGAAAATACCGAAATGGCTTCTATCCTGTCCTGTAAGGATGACGGCGTTGTATACTTCTTCTCCATGGCTACCAGCTTCACAAAGGCAGCTCTTGGCGCAGAAGGCGTAGGCAAAGACGTCAATATGATCATCGGCAACGGCTACACCAAGGGTCACGCTGCAATCACACTGCAGGTACTCAGAGAAAACCCGGGTCTCAGAGCGTTGTTCGAAGAAATGTACGCATAGTCCGAGAAAAGCTCGCATCGTACAGACACGAAAATTGACTCTCACAATGAATTTTAAGGAGAAATTATAGAATGGCAATTAGAAATTGGAAAGATATTCCTCTGTTTAAGGATGTAACGGATGAACAGTGGAACGACTGGCATTGGCAGATTGCGAACAGACTGACGACGGTTGATGAAATCGCGCAGGTTGTGAATCTGACCGAAAAAGAGAAAGAAGACATCGAAAAGGTTATGGGCGGCTTCCGCGTAGGCATCACACCTTACTATGCTTCCCTGATGCATCCGGACGATCCGAGAGATCCGGTCAGAATGCAGGCAGTTCCGACCATCGCTGAGATGCACAGATCCGCGGCGGACGATATGGATCCTCTGCATGAAGACGCAGACTCTCCGGCGCCTGGACTGACGCACAGATATCCGGACAGAGTTCTTTTCCTGATCACCGACCAGTGCTCCATGTACTGCAGACACTGCACAAGAAGAAGACTTGCGGGCGAAACAGACGGCGCAAGATCCAGAGAAGATATCGATGCATGTATCGAATACATCCGTAAGACACCGCAGGTTCGTGACGTACTGCTTTCCGGCGGTGACGCACTCTGCGTAGAAGACGACACTCTGGAATACATCATCAGCGAACTGAGAAAGATTCCGCATGTCGAGATCGTAAGACTTGGTTCCAGAACTCCGGTCGTTATGCCGATGAGAATTACCGATAATCTGGTAAACATGCTCAAAAAGTATCACCCGATCTGGCTGAACACACATTTCAACCATCCGCAGGAGATCACACCGGACGCAGAAGAAGCTTTAAGAAAGCTTGCTGACGCGGGAATTCCGCTTGGTAATCAGTCTGTACTGCTGCGCGGCGTGAACGATTGTAAGCACGTCATGAGAGTGCTGGTACAGCAGCTTTGCAAAAACAGAGTAAGACCGTACTACATCTACATCTGTGACCTTTCCATGGGTATCGAACACTTCAGAACTCCGGTTTCCAAGGGTATCGAGATCATCGAAGGCTTAAGAGGACATACCTCCGGCTACGCAGTTCCGACCTTCGTCGTTGACGCTCCTGGCGGCGGCGGCAAGACTCCGGTAATGCCGCAGTACGTGATCTCTCAGACTCCGCACAAAGTGATCCTGAGAAACTACGAAGGCATCATCACGACCTATACAGAACCGAGTCTTCCGGATCTTCCGTGCCACTGTGATTACTGCACAGGCAAGAAGACCTACAAGTATGAAGGTGTTTCCGCTCTGGGTGAAGGCCCTGAGATCAAGACGATCGAGCCGGCACATCTGGCAAGACACGAAAGAAACAAACACTAGTCTCAGACTGGAAAAAAGATTGTCCGCGGGTACCGTTTGCGTGTCCGCGGACAAAAATAAAGGATAAAAAAATGGGTTTACTGCACGACTTATCAACGAAATACAAGACCCTTTCCATCGTGGGAATGGCGAAGAACGCAGGCAAAACGACAGCTCTGAACTATCTCATCGAAGAAGCCATCGATGAAGATGTGATGCTTGGTATCACATCCACCGGTCGAGACGGGGAATCGCAGGACCTGGTAACCGGGACAGAAAAACCGAGAGTATACCTGGAGGAAGGTATGCTGGCCGCTGTACCGGCGATGCTTTATGATCTGGCGGATGCCGGACTGGAAGTCATCCGCAAAACCAAATATTCCACAGCGATCGGAGAACTGCTCCTGTGCAGAGTCAGAGAAGCCGGCTATGTTCAGATCGCAGGCCCGGTCATCAACGCGGAACAGAAGATGCTCTGCAGGGATATGCTTGAGCTTGGCTGTGAGCTGATCCTGATCGACGGAGCCATCGACCGCAAAACGATTGCGTCACCGGATACGTCCGACGCGATCATACTGTCTACCGGAGCCGTTCTTTCCAGAACCATGAGCAAAGTGGTGGAAGAAACGGCGCACATTGTAAATCTTTACCGAACACCCGAACTGGAAGAGGGCATCATCCGCGATGCCATCGAAGCCAATAAATTTGACGACAAGATTATGCTCGTAAACGGCGAAGGCAAGATCAAAAAGCTCGACCTGGCGACAGGGCTCGGAGCTTCTAGAGAGATCCATGCCGCCATGGAAGAGGATACTGAATATATATATATTCCGGGGGCTTTCACCAACAGCGTGATTGCCGACATCAGCCCGAAAAATCTGAAGCGCGTCCGTTTTGTGCTGAAGGATCCGACGAAGATCTTTGTCAGTGCCATGGACTGGGGCATACACCGAAAAAAGGGATTCCGTGTCAGCGTACTCAAAAATATTGAAATCGCTGCGATCACGGTCAACCCTTGGGCTCCGGCGGGATATACCTTTGATAACCGCCTGCTTTTGGAGGCCATGCAAAAAGCGATCCCGGATATCCCGATTATCGATGTAAGGATGTAGTTATGAGACAAGGAAAGAACAGAAGACTTGCAAACGTCAAAACCAGACGGGAGACCGGACTGGACTATGTCATGTTTCATCTTGGCCTGGGTACACCTTTTGGAAAAAAAGAACTGAAGGAGATCCAACCGTATTATCCGGGCGAAGAAGAAGAACTGCGGCAGGAATTTGACCGCATTGAAAAAATGATCGCCTTTGTCAGACAGAACCCGGTGCTGACCGATAAGGTGCGGGAGGTCTTCATGGAAATGAAAGACCCGACGCTGACGGTGCAGAGAAGCGCCTCCACGGTGCTTTCGACCGTAGAAATTTTTGAAGTCAAATCGCTGCTCCTGCAGATGCGACAGCTGCGCAAGCTGACCATGGAGCATGAGATCGGCGACTACAAGGGCTGCCACTGTGTCTCCGAATGCGCAGGCACGGGTGCCGAAAATACCGCGGCCTCCGGAAGCTCAGAGAAGACGGAAGCTGCAGAGCCGGGCGAAGAAACGGTTCTGACGGTTCCCGCGGAATATTTTCTTGAGGATACCGAAGATCTGCTGGATGAGCTGGATCCGACCGGAGACCGTCTGAATACTTTTTACATTTATAATGAATTCAGTCCGCTGCTCACGGAGCTGCGTACCAAAAAGCGAGAATTCGAGCTGCAGATCCGCAAGGAGCAGAAGCAGACCCGCGAAGAACTGCGAAAAAAATACGGCGTGCAGCTGACGCCGAAATTTGACATCGTACTCGCCAGATCCAATCCGGATTTTGAAAAGATTCAGGCCTTGCAGGAGCTGGAGGTCGTAGATCAGGACTATATGAGCGTAACGCTACAGCTCCGGCCGACCGAAAAGATTTACGATATTGTCAATCAGGTGGAAGCCATTAACGCGCAGATCGACACCGAGGAGGAACGGATTCGCGAGGTGCTTTCCTCCAAGATCGCCGAAAAGGAGAAGACGCTCCTGCGCAACTGCGCGAAGATCGGTGAACTGGATTTCGCGCTTGCCCGAGCATCCTATGCGATGACACACGCGCTGACAAAGCCGGAGATCACCGACGAACATGTCATCGAATTTGAAGACGGAAGAAACATACAGGTTGAAGATATCTTAAGGGAAAAAGGCAAGCCTTACTGCCCGATCTCACTTTCTCTGAAAGACGGCGTGACGCTGATCACCGGCGCCAACATGGGTGGAAAGACCATCTCCCTGAAGCTTGCGGGACAAGTTCCGATGCTGGCACAGTACGGCTTCTTTGTACCTGCCCAAAAGGCGCGGATTGGCCTTTCCAATTATATGCAGATCCTGATCGGGGATTCCCAGTCCGTGGAGCGCGGCTTGTCCAGCTTCGGCTCCGAAATGGAGGAACTCAAAGAGATCCTCGACAAAGGGCAGGATCGCAGTCTCATTCTGATCGATGAGATCGCGTCCGGCACCAACCCGACCGAGGGTACCGCCTTGACCAAAAGTCTGGTGGATTATCTGATCGAAAAACCGTATATTTCCTTGATCACGACGCATTTTGAGTCTGTGACCGAACGAGAGGGCATTGTGAACGTGCAGGTGCGGGGACTTGCCGACTGCAATTTTACGCTACTCAACCGAGAGATCCAGCATGCGAACCGCCGTGACAGGATCAATATAATCGCCAAGTATATGGACTATCGTCTGTATCGAGTGGAAAATGAAAAACAAGTTCCAAGGGAGGCTCTCAGTATAGCTGCGATGTTGGGAATCGACAAAGCAATTATCGACGGGGCGAAAAAATATATGAAATAAGGAGAATAAGGATGAAAAGCAAACTGAACATTGACTCAAAAGTTGTTGACAGCGCTCGTCAGCATGCCGCGAATATCGCGCATGACATGCAAGAATTTATCGATCGCCACACAACGGTATCGACAGAGCGTACCATTGTAAGACTTTTGGGGATCGACGGTGTCGATGAACTCGAGACTCCGCTTCCAAACGTGGTCGTAGATCACATTAAGGACGCAGGCGCACTGCCGACCGGCGCAGCTTATTGGATCGGCAATGCCATCGTTCAGACCGGCAAGGAGCCGCAGGAGATCGCAGAAGAAGTGGCAGCAGGCAAACTTGAACTGACGAAGCTTTCGACCTGTACGCAGGCAGAAGCAGCAGAGGCGATCAAGCCGGCGATCAAAAAGACTTTTGAAAGAATCGATATGCAGAAGGCAAAACGTCAGGAATACCTTGACAGAATCGGTGAAGGTCCGGAGCCATACATCTACGTTATCGTAGCGACCGGTAACATTTATGAAGACGTCATTCAGGCACAGGCGGCTGCAAGACAGGGCGCTGACATCATCGCCGTAATCAGAACGACCGCGCAGTCCCTGCTCGACTACGTACCTTACGGTCCGACGACCGAAGGCTTCGGCGGTACCTACGCAACACAGGAAAATTTCCGCATCATGAGAAAAGCGCTTGACGAAGTGGGCGAAGAAGTCGGCAGATACATCCGCCTATGCAACTATTCCTCCGGCATGTGCATGCCTGAGATCGCAGCGATGGGCGCGCTCGAAAGACTCGACGTTATGCTGAATGACGCGATCTACGGTATTCTGTTCCGCGATATCAATATGCAGAGAACGCTGGTTGACCAGTTCATGTCCCGTGTGATCATCGGTTACTGCGGCATCATCTTCAACTCCGGCGAAGACAACTACCTGACGACCGATGACGCGATTGAAGCAGCGCACACCGTAACGGCTTCCCAGTTCATCAACGAACAGTTCGCGGTACTGGCTAACATTCCGGAAAACCAGATGGGTCTTGGTCATGCGTTCGAAATGGATCCGATGACAGAAGACGGATTCCTGCTGGAATTATCCCAGGCGCAGATGGCAAGAGAGATTTTCCCGAACGCAAGATTAAAATATATGCCGCCGACAAAGTTCATGACCGGCAACATTTTTAGAGGACATCTGCAGGATGCGCTGTTCAACCTGGTAACCGTATGGACACACCAATCCCTGCTGCTGACCGGTATGCTGACAGAAGCGATCCACACACCGCTGATGCAGGACAGATACCTCGCGATCGAAAATGCGAAGTACATCTTCAATAACTGCAGACACATCGGCGATGAAGTAGAGTTCAAGAAGGATGGTATCATCCAGAAGAGAGCACAGGAAGTTCTGGGTAAGGCTGACGATCTGCTTGCGCAGGTTGAAAAGGAAGGTCTCTTCTCCACCATCGAAAAAGGTATTTTCGGCGGCGTAAAGCGTCCGTTTGACGGTGGTCACGGTCTGGAAGGCGTTTGCACCAAGGGTGAAAACTACTTCAATCCGTTTATCGAATTGTTTATGGATCATGAATAGGGAGGTGCGCAGCAATGGCAGAAACTAAAGCAACAACAGCAACGACTCAGGTCGACTTAACATGCGTGAAGCCTTACGGCGACGCATTAAATGACGGTAAAGTGCAGTTATCCTTTACACTTCCGGTTCCTTACGGCGAAGAAGCAGAGGAATGCGCAAAGCAGTACGTGAGGAAGCTCGGTCTGGAAGAACCGAACGTTTGCTACTACTGCGAACTGACAAAGGGATATACATTCTTTAATGTATACGCCAGTGCGCAGGCAACGATCGATTACACTGCGATCAAGGTTCCGAAGGTAGAAGGTACCGTTATGGATCGTGTGGAATGCGGCGAATGGATCGGCGAACACATTGGCAGAGATATCGTGGTTGTCGGTGCTTCCATCGAATCCGACGCGCATACCGTAGGTATCGACGCGATCATTCAGATGAAGGGCTTCCACGGTCACTTCGGTCTGGAAAGATTCAAACATGTGGTTGCTTACAATATGGGTTCCCAGGTTCCTTGCGAAGCGCTGATCGCGAAGGCGAAGGAAGTCAACGCAGACGCGATTCTGGTATCCCAGACGGTAACACAGAAGGATATCCACATCAAGCAGTTGACCAAGATGGAAGAGCTTGTCGAAGCAGAAGGTCTTCGTGACAAGATCATTCTGACCTGCGGCGGTCCGAGAATTTCGCACGAGCTTGCGCAGGAATTAGGTTATGATGCAGGCTTCGGCCCAGGAAAATATGCGGAACACGTAATGTCCTACATCATGCAGGAAGTAGAAAAACGCGGATGGCAGAATAAGCCAAAGATCGCGGATCGATAGAGCACGAGCAGATTCTGAATCCTTTGTCCAGCGGTTCGCAGGGCAAAGGATTCGATGCATGTCAAAACTGTATACATCTTGACAGAAGCCGGTAAAAGCGGTAAAGTATAAAGTGATGTATATGTAATACTTAACAGGAAGGTGAAAACATGATTAACAAAATTAAAACTGCTCAAGAAGCGGTAGCCGGCGTACAAGACGGCATGACCATCATGGTCGGCGGATTCCTCGCAACCGGATCCCCGGAAATCTTAATGGACGCACTCGTTGAAAAGGGCGTTAAGCACCTTACCGTAATCGGCAACGACGGCGGTTTGGACGCAGGACAGCCTGCAGGCGAATTCGCAGGCAAAACAGCAAGAGGTATCGGAAAGCTGTTGGAACACCACATGGTAGACCACATCATCGCTTCCCATCTCGGCGTTAACCCGAAGTTAAACGAACAGTTTGCAGAAGGCACACTGAAATACACCCTGGTTCCGCAAGGAACTTTAGCTGAAAAGATCAGAGCAGCAGCTTACGGTCTTGGCGGCGTACTGACTCCGACCGGTGTCGGCACACCGATGGAAACGGAACTGGACGAGCTCGGAAGAGAAAAGAAAGTTGTTGAAATCAACGGCAAGAAGTACTTATTCGAGTTACCGTTATTCGCGGACTATTCGTTCATCAGACCATCCGTTGCGGACAAATTCGGTAACTACTATTGCGCGAAAGCAACCAAGAACTTTAACTACGTCATGGCAGGCGCTTCCAAGCATACCGTCATTGCTCCTGAAAAGCTGGTTGAAATCGGTGAGATCGATCCGGATTACTTCGCAGTTGCCGGCGTACTGGTAGAAACAATCGTGGAAGGAGAAAAGAAATGGCAGATTTAAAAGTAAGAATCGCGAAAAGATGCGCGAAAGAATTTAAAGACGGCGAATTCGCCAACTTAGGTATCGGTCTTCCGACCATGGTTGCGGACTATATTCCGGAAGACGTTACCGTTACCTTCCATTCCGAAAACGGATTCGCAGGTATCGATGCCGTTGCAGATGCTTCCAACCTCGATGTTGATATCATCAACTCCGGTGGAACCTATGTAACCGCTGTTCCGAGAGTCAAATACTTTGACACGGCAGAATCCTTTGGCCTTGTAAGAGGCGGACATGTAGCAGCAACCGTACTCGGCGCGATGGAAGTCGCGGAAAACGGTGACCTTGCAAACTGGATCGTACCTGGCAAGAAGGTTGCAGGTATGGGCGGCGCAATGGACCTTTGCGCAGGATGCCCGGAAGTTATCATCACGATGCTCCACACCCAGAAGGGAAAACATAAGATCCTGAAAAAATGCACGCTTCCGCTGACCGCAGAAAGATGCGTAACCAAGATCATCACCGAAATGGCAGTTATGGACGTCAGAGAAGACGGTATCTGGGTAACCGAACTTCACCCGGACTACACTTGGGAAGAATTACAGGCTGCAACCGGCTGTGAACTTCACAAGGATCCGAATATGAAGGCTATGGAAGAAGAGTAAATGCTTGTTAAAATCGCCTGTGGCGTTGTTGGCCGCAGCGTTCTTCGGTGCTCGCATACTACAGTGTATGCTCCGCGCCTCGACGCTTTGCCGCCTAGCCACAAACGATTTTTCCTACGCATTGATGCGCGGTGAACGAAGAATCCTGCGTCTCTGTTCCGAGAATGATAAAAACACGAAGGCGGCTCGACAGAGCCGTCTTTTTACGGTATAACGGGCATGCCATAAAAACAGCAGGAGCGGCTGCTCGCCGACTCCTGCTGCATGGTAAGGCAATGTTTATAATTTTTCAATTTCTTTGGCAGAAAGCCCGGTGATCTTTTTAATGACCTCTTTTGTAATGCCTTCCTGCAGCATGCTTTTCGCAATTTCGCGCTGTTTCTGCGCGGCGCCAATGGCTTCTCCTTCCTTGCGGCCTTTTTCCAGTCCGACAGCTT
>DJPG01000125.1 GCA_002439735.1 Firmicutes bacterium UBA6418
AATCTGTGAATGTGACACAAAGCATGAGCAAAGCAGGCTATCCGTATGACAATGCACCGATGGAGCGATACTTCAACACATTGAAAAAGGAATGTACAAATTTTTACGAATTTGCAACGGAAGAAGCCCTTTATCAAATTGTAGAAGAATTCGCATATGTTGACTACAATCATGTACGTCCCCATAGTTACAATGGTTATCGAACACCATTCGAGACACGAAATGCAGTATAACTGATTTATGATATTTTTTTAGCCATAAGTGTTACAAAAAAGCTTGACCACAACAAAGAAAAATAACGCCAAAGGAAGATGTTATACTGGCTGCGAAGGTATTCGATAACGGGAACGGCGTTCGAACCTTTGACTGCGAAACCCTCGCGAAAGAACCGGAAAGGGTAGAAAACGCGGCGTACATGATCGTGGTGCGAGCCGTTTTTCACTGAGCTTCTTGTTTTCTGCCTGTGATCGCGTTATAATCAGGATAGGCTCGGATCGAGGCACCGGTGACACTGACAATGCCTCGATCGCAGCAAAAACAGAAACGGAGGTAGCAAAATGAGTGAAGCAATCAGAGAAATGAAAACAAGAAGAAGCATCCGCAAATACAAACCGGATGCAGTCCCGCAGGAACTGATCAATCAGATTATCGAAGCCGGGCTTTACGCGCCGAGCGCAAAGGGCGAGCAGGATGTGATCATTGTTCAAGTTTCGGATCGCAAGGTGCGCGATCATCTTGCGGAGATGAACCGCAGGATCGCCGGATGGGAAGACGAAGCTTTTGACCCGTTTTACGGCGCGCCGGAGGTGTTGATCGTGTTGGCACGCAAAGATTGGCCGTTGCGTGTGTATGACGGCAGCCTGGCTCTCGGCAACCTCATGCTCGCGGCGCATGATCTGGGGCTTGGCAGCTGCTGGATTCACAGAGCAAAAGAAGAATTTGAGAGCGAATGGGGCAGAGAGCTCTTAAAGTCCCTCGGTATTACCGAAGAGTATGAAGGGATCGGGCATTGTATTCTCGGCTACGCGGATGGGGAAGCGCCAAAGGCCGCGGAACGCAAACCGAACCGCATCTATAGGATCTGAGTGACCGCAGGTTTTCCTGAATCTGAATGATCCGCTGGCAATCTCCTCAAAACTGTGTTAATGGTGATTGGCTGTCGCCAGATATCAGAGAAAAGGAAACCGATGAGAAGGCTATCGCAGGTTGACGAATTTTATCGTTGCGGCGATAGTTCTTTTTATGCCTGCAAAAGATGCTGCTTTACACGATAATCGAAAAATGGGAAATTGGTGAAAATAAGGTGAAAGCCTTGTGCGGATACTTGACATCGCGAAAAAGACGTGATAGGATTTGACTGTGAAAAAACGTAACATTGTCAAATGATAACATTGTGACAGAATTGACGAAAATCCGACAAAGCTGCGGCTGCAAGGGCAAAGATAGAGGAGAAAACATGGAGGATTTATATATGGAACTGTTTAATAGTATGAACCAGTTCCGCAGATTGCATATGAGCGATCTGATGCCAGGCAAATTAAATCAGGCGGATTTTTTTACCCTGAACTGCATTTTGGATGCGGAAGACGGCAGAATTACCATTTCAAAGCTGGCAAGCAAATCCAGAGTGCTTCCTTCGGCGATTTCCAGGACACTGAAGGGACTGGAAGAGCAGCATTATGTGGAGCGGAACGTGGACAAGGGCGACCGGCGCAATACGTATGTGACGCTGACAGAGGCGGGGCGTGCTGTGACGGTACAAAGCCGACAGATCATGTATGACTTCGGCAGGGCAGTCACCAACCGCCTGAACGAGAAGGATGTGAAGCAGCTGATTCATTTTTTAGATGAAATCTACCAGATCTCCAAGACAGAGATCGAAGCAAGAAAACAGCGTGACAGAAAGGGGACAGGAAATGAGCAAAATATTTAAGAATATGGCACCCTATTGGAAAACGGTGCTCGTCATCCTGGCATTGCTGCTTGTGCAGGCAATGTGCGATCTGGCACTGCCGGCTTATACATCGGACATCATTGACGTGGGCATACAAAAAAGCGGCGTGGAACATGTGGTGCCGGAAGCTGTGACCGCAGAAGAATTTAAAGCGGTGCAGCGCGTGATGACTGAGGATGAAGCAAGCCTGTGGCAGAGCCTTTACACCCGGGATGGGGACGTCTATCGCTTGACGGAGAGTTCCAAGAGCCGACTGGACGAAATCGATGAGCAACTGGTACTGCCATTACTGCTGCGATATCAGATGCAAAACGCAGACACGACGAAATCTACAGATCCGCAGGCGATCACTGCGATGCGCGAAAAAATGCAGAAGACCGTTGACACGATGGGAACTTCCATGGTCAAGTCGATGGGGGCTGCTTATGCGGTTGCCTGTGATCAGGCGGCAGGACTGGATGTGGATGCGATACAGACCGGTTATCTCTGGTCGACCGGATTGAAGATGGTCGGGATGGCGTTCATCATGGGACTGGCGACCGTGTTGGTCAGTTTCTTCGCCTCGCGTGTCGGCGCAGGTATTGGCAGAGACCTTCGAGACGGAGTTTTCAAACGAGTCGTTGACTTTTCCAATGCAGAAATGGATAAGTTCTCGACCGCTTCACTAATTACCAGAAGCACCAACGATATCCAACAGATCCAGATGGTGTCTACGATGTTGCTGCGCATGGTAGCCTATGCGCCGATCATGGGCATCGGCGGCGTGATCAAAGCCATGCAGACCGGTGCGGGCATGAGCTGGATCATCGCGTTGGCGCTGTTGGTCATCTTAGGCTATGTGCTGTTGCTGATGTCGGCATCCATGCCCAAGTTCAAGTTGATGCAGAAGCTAGTCGATCGGCTGAATCTGGTTTCCAGGGAAATCCTTACCGGTCTTGCCGTCATCCGTGCGTTTAAGCGGGAAGAAAAAGAAGAAGAGCGCTTCGATGAAGCCAATCGTGCCTTGACCAAGACCATGCTCTTTACCAACCGTGTTATGACCTTCATGATGCCGGGCATGATGCTGATTATGAATCTGCTGACGGTTGCGATCGTATGGTTCGGCGCGCATCAGATCAATGAGGGAACCATGCAGGTCGGCGCGATGACCGCCTTCATTACCTATGCGATGATGATTGTCATGTCCTTCCTGATGCTGACGGTGATGTCCATTATGCTCCCGCGAGCGGCCGTTGCGGCGGAACGGATTGATGAAGTTTTGCAGACAGAACCATCGATCCGCGACCCGGAACATCCGGAAAAGCTGGACACACACAACGGCGTGCTTCGGTTTCGCCATGTGAATTTCAGATATCCGGGCGCGGAGGAAGATGTGCTGCATGATATTGATTTTGAAGCACTGCCGGGCACAACCACCGCGATCATCGGCAGTACCGGCTGCGGCAAATCCACGCTGGTAAACCTGATTCCGCGTCTGTATGATGTGACGGATGGCAGCATTGAGATCGACGGCAAGGATATCCGCAAAATCTCCATGGAAGAGCTGCGCAGTGAGATCGGTTTCGTGCCGCAAAAAGGGGTGCTGTTCTCCGGCACCATCGCGTCGAATCTGCGCTTCGGCAAGGATGACGCAAGTATGGAGCAGATCGAGCGCGCGGCGAAAATCGCGCAGGCGGATGATTTCATTGAAGAAAAAGAAGAAAAATATGACAGCCCGATCGCGCAAGGAGGCAGTAACGTTTCCGGCGGACAGAAACAGCGCCTGGCGATAGCCAGAGCCATCGCCAAAAACCCAAAGATCTTTATTTTTGATGACAGCTTCTCGGCACTGGATATGAAAACGGATGCGGAGCTCCGCAAGGCACTTCGTGAGAATATCCAGGACAGTACGGTGCTGATTGTCGCGCAGCGGATCAGTACCATTCTGCATGCGGAGCAGATCCTGGTGCTGGATGACGGACGGATTGTCGGCAGAGGCACGCATGAAGAGCTGCTGGCAAGCTGCGAAGTTTATCAGCAGATCGCAAAATCACAGCTGTCCTCCAGAGAGTTGGGGATGACAGCCAGAGCCGCGAAAACCGGCAGTGGAATCATGAACCGACAAGAGCAAAACGAAAGGGAGGTGCGCGCAGATGAGTAAACAGCAACAGAATTATCAGCCGGAACAGGCACACGCGTACCAGTCGCCGAGAAGAAGAGGCCCGGGCGGTCCGATGGGCGGAGCCGGCATGATACCAGGCGAAAAGCCTAAAAATCTGAAAAAATCTCTGGCAACGTTAACCCGTTATATGGGCAACTATAAATTTGGCGTTTTTGCTGTCATAATCTTTGCAGCCTGTTCGACGGTGTTCAGTGTGATCGGACCGAAGATTCTCGGTACGGCAACGACAGAACTGTACACCGGTTTGATGGCGAAGATTCAGGGTACCGGCGGGATTGACTTCGCCAAGATCGGTCAAATTCTTCTGTTTGTGCTGGGACTGTATCTGTGCAGTGCGTTGCTCAGCTTCCTGCAAGGCTGGATTATGACCGGCATTACGCAAAAAGTATGTTATCGTCTGCGGAAGGAAATTTCGCAAAAAATCAATCGCATGCCGATGAAGTATTTCGAGAGCAGAACCTACGGTGAGGTACTCTCACGGATCACCAATGATGTCGACACCTTGGGACAGGGTCTAAACCAGAGTATCACAACCATTATTACATCCGCTGCGATGATTCTCGGTGTACTGATCATGATGCTGAGCATTTCCCCGCTGATGACACTGATCGCGGTTATTATCCTTCCGGTATCGATGAGCCTGATCACGCTGGTAACGAAAAAATCGCAGAAGTATTTCCGTGCGCAGCAGGACTATTTGGGTCATATCAATGGTCAAGTGGAAGAAGTTTATAGCGGCCACATGGTCATCAAGGCGTTTAACCGGGAAAAGGACACCATCAAAGAGTTTGAAAAGACCAATGACATTCTCTACGATTCCGCATGGAAGTCACAATTCCTCTCCGGTATGATGCACCCAATCATGATGTTTGTTGGGAATTTGGGTTATGCTTGCGTAGCATTGTCCGGTGGTCTGCTGGCAATTCGCGGCGTGATTACGGTCGGCGAGATTCAGGCGTTCATCCAATATGTAAAAAACTTTACACAACCGATCCAGCAGATCGCGCAGGTGATCAATCTGGTGCAATCCATGTCCGCGGCTTCGGAGCGTGTCTTTGAATTCCTGAATGAAGAGGAGGAACAGCAGCTGTTGGAGCATCCTGCTGATATTACGAAAATTACCGGAGAGGTTACGTTCGATCATGTGCGTTTTGGCTACGATCCGGATCAAATTATCATCAAGGATTTCAGCGCACATGTCCTGCCGGGACAAAAAATTGCGATCGTTGGACCGACCGGTGCCGGCAAGACAACTATAGTCAAGCTTCTGATGCGCTTTTATGATGTAGACAGCGGACAGATACTCCTGGATCGTACCAACATTAAGGATTTTAATCGCAGAGATCTGCGTGACGCATTCGGTATGGTACTGCAGGATACCTGGCTGTTTCAGGGCAGCATTATGGAGAACATTCGCTACGGCAGACTGGACGCAACCGATGAGGAAGTCATGGCGGCGGCAAAAGCGGCCAGAGCTGACCATTTTATCAAGACGCTGCCGGGTGGCTATCAGATGGAACTGAATGAGGACGCAAGCAATGTATCGCAGGGTCAAAAGCAGCTTCTGACAATTGCCAGAGCCATTTTAGCGGATAACAAGATCCTGATCCTTGATGAGGCAACCTCTTCGGTTGATACCAGAACGGAAGTGGAAATTCAGAAGGCAATGGACAACCTGATGCAGGGCAGAACCAGTTTTGTCATTGCGCATCGGCTTTCAACCATCCGGAACGCGGACTTGATCCTGGTTATGAAAGACGGCGATATCATCGAACAGGGTAACCACGCGCAATTGCTGGCAGCGGGTGGGTTCTATGCAAATCTGTACAATTCCCAGTTTGAAGAGACAGAGTAAGAAAAACAGGATAACAAGACGCTGAAGACCACCGAAAGACGAGGCTATGGATCGATAGGAGAATCATCATGTCAAAAACAACCAAGCGGGCATTGGAGGCTTCGCTCAAAAATCTTCTGACGAAAAAATCCCTGGACAAGATCACCATCAACGATATCGCAGAAGACTGCGGGATCAGCCGGATGACCTTTTACTACCATTTTAAGGATATCTATGACCTGATTGAGTGGTCCTGCATGGAGGAGGCGTCACGGGTGATTGAGGGCAACAAGACCTATGAAACCTGGCAGGAGGGCTTTTTGCGTATTTTCGAGGCGGTTCTCGCGAACAAACCGTTTGTGATGAATGTCTATCACTCGGTCAGCCGGGAGCAGATTGAACAGTTCCTCTACAAGGTCACCAATCAATTTTTAATTTCGGTTGTGGAGGAAAAAGCAACCGGGATGCAGGTGCGGGCGGAAGACAAGGCGTTCATCGCGGATTTTTACAAGTATGCGTTCGTGGGTCTGATGCTGGAATGGATCCGCAAGGGCATGAAGGAAGATCCGCATCGGATTATTCGGAATCTGAGCCTTTTGGTACAGGGGAGCATCAGTTCCGCACTGGAACGCTACCGGACGGATCGATCAGGTTCAACCGAGGAATTTTCCCGGTAAAAAATATACAAACAGGCTGGTTTGATAAAATTTTTATCAAACCGGCTTTTTTGTTTATTGTTTTTTGTTTTACGCAAAGACTATAATAAGGCTAACAAAAGAAAAACGGCCGGGTCTTGCGGGCAAGAGGCTCGGATCGGGTCAAGAAGAAAGGGGAAATCAAGATGTATTATGCAAGTGGTAATTATGAAGCATTCGCACGTCCGCGTAAACCGGAGGGTGTAGACCGGAAATCAGCGTATATTATCGGAAGCGGTCTGGCAGCGCTTTCGGCAGCATGCTTTTTGGTCAGAGACGGGCAGATGAAGGGGGAACATGTGCATATCCTCGAAAAGGATGCGCTTCCGGGCGGCGCCTGTGACGGCTATAAATATGAAAATGTTGGCTATGTGATGCGTGGCGGCCGCGAAATGGATAACCATTTTGAATGTATGTGGGATCTGTTCCGCTCGATTCCTTCCATTGAAACGGAAGGCGTTTCGGTGCTGGATGAATATTACTGGCTGAACAAAGAGGATCCGAACTATTCTCTGTGCAGAGCGACGGTTAATCGCGGAGAGAATGCACACACGGACGGCAAGTTTGCGATCTCGGATAAGGGCGCGATGGAGATCATGAATCTGTTCTTCACGCCGGATGAGGATCTGGAGGATAAGCGTATCACGGATGTCTTTGACGATGAGGTATTGAATTCCAACTTCTGGCTGTACTGGCGAACCATGTTCGCGTTTGAAAACTGGCACAGCGCACTGGAGATGAAGCTCTATATCAAGCGTTACATTCACCATATCGGTGGACTGCCTGACTTCACAGCTTTGCGTTTCACCAAATATAATCAGTATGAATCCATGATCCTGCCGATGGTGCAGTACCTCAAGAGCTTCGGCGTGCAGTTCCACTACGGCGTTAAGGTCGTCAATGTGGAATTCGACTGTAGCGGAAGCAAGAAACGGGCAACGCGTATCGATCTCATCACAGAGGGCAAGGAAGATGCCATCGACCTGACAGAAAACGATCTGGTGTTCATCACGAACGGCGGCTGCGTGGAAAATTCGGCGATCGGCAGTCAGAATAAACCGGCTGCTTTCAACAAGGAGATCAAAGAAGGCGGCGGCTGGGATATGTGGCGTAAGATCGCGGCACAGGATCCGGCGTTCGGTCATCCGGACAAATTCTGCTATGACCCGGAACAGTCCAACTGGATGAGCGCGACGGTCAACACACTCGACCAGCGTATCGTACCGTATATCAAAAAAATCTGCAAGCGTGATCCTTTCTCAGGAAAAGTCGTGACCGGCGGCATTGTGACGGTCAAGGATTCTTCCTGGCTGCTTAGTTGGACGATCAATCGGCAGCCACAGTTCCGGGATCAGCCAAAGGATCAGCTCCTGGTTTGGGTTTACGGTTTGTTCTCGGATAAGCCGGGTGATTTTGTCAAGAAGCCGATGCGTGACTGCACCGGCAAGGAGATCTGCATGGAATGGCTGTATCATTTAGGCGTACCGGAGAACGAGATTGAAGATATGGCTGAGCACAGTGCCAATACCGTGCCATGCATGATGCCGTATATCACCGCATTCTTCATGCCGCGCGCACATGGTGACAGACCGGATGTTGTGCCGCAGGGCGCTGTCAACTTCGCGTTCCTGGGACAGTTCGCGGAAACCGCCAGAGACACGATCTTCACGACCGAGTATTCCATTCGTACCGGTATGGAAGCTGTCTACACACTGCTCAACGTGGATCGCGGCGTGCCGGAGGTCTGGGGCAGCACCTACGATGTCCGTGACTTGCTGAACGCAACCGTGAAACTGCGTGACGGTAAGAAGATCACCGATATGGACTTAGGCTTCAAGGAGAAGATCGCACTGCATGAGGTGCTCAAAAAGATCAGCGGCACAGATTTAGAGAAAATTTTGAAGGAATATGGAGTGATTTAAGCACAACACCACCCTCCCGACGCGTGAGCAGAACGCCGGGAGGGTATTTTTATGCGGTGCGTTTTCGGGAACCTTGACAAGCGGTCGTTTTGCGCATATGATTTTGGTAGTATTGATTTCGCAAAATATGAGGTGGACAAATTATGATACGAATGGAATTTGCGTTGTTTTTCGTGCTACTCTTCATTGCCTGTATGTATTTTTCGGCAGAGCGCAGATCCGGCATACTGCATCGGACGTTCAGCGTGCTGTTGCTTGTGGTTCCGACGCATCTGCTACTTGATGCCTTGACGGTCTATACCGTCAATCATTTGGACAGCGTGCCACGGACGGCGAATGACATCCTGCACCGCTGCTTTATCGGCACGATGCTCCTCGTGATGTACCTGTTTTACCAGTATATCGCGATCCTTGTGGAGGATGAGACCGGCAAACCTCGCAGGCTGGATTTCGTGGCGAAATTCTATCTTGCAGTGGCGATTGCCGCGGTCATGGTTTTGCCGATTACTTACACAATCACGCCGCTCGGCAACTATGCGAGCGGCTATACGGCAGATATCTGCTATGGGAGCGCTGCCGTTTACCTCCTGCTTTGTGTCGGAATGATGGCCGGAAACTGGAAACAGCTGCATAGCAAAAAGCGTCTGGCAATCGGCGCTGCCCTGCTAATCGAACTGACGGTTTGCTTGCTGCAGATTCTGCATCCGACCTGGCTGATCAGCGACATGGGGCTGACGCTGATGGTGCTGGCCTTTTATCTGACATTGGAAAACCCGGATATCCTCCGCGCGCAGTTGAACGAACAGCAGATGTCGATGCGTTATCTCAAAAGTCAGATTAACCCACATTTTTTGTATAATACACTGGACGCCATCCGCATTCAGGCACAACTCGACGGCGACAAAAAGGTTGCGGATCTGCTCATGCAGCTGGTCGATTTTTTTCGCCGCAGTGTCAAAGTCGATCAGCCGATGGTCACGCTGGAGGATGAACTGGAGCTGCTGGAAGCCTATATGAGTCTGATGTGTTACCGTTATCCGCAGATCCGATATGTTTGCGATGTGAATCCAGAGCTTGCGGAGCTACTTGTTCCAAACTTCATCTTGCAGCCGATCGTGGAAAACAGTCTGCTCCACGGACTGAAAAAGAAAGGCTATCAGGGTACGGTCGAAGTTTCCGCAGGCAAAACCGCAGACGGAAGCCTAAAAATCCGCGTGTCAGACGACGGGGTCGGCTTTACCGAGGCTAAGAAGACACTGATCGCACAGATGCTGGAAGATTATGCAAAACAGTCCGCGAAATCTGCAGACAACATCGGGATCCTCAATGTGCAGAAGCGGATCAAACTGCTCTGTGGACGAAAATACGGGCTTTCTTACACAGAAAATAAAAACGGCGGCGTGACCGCGCATCTGCTGTTGCCGGTAAAGGAGGAAGAAACATGAAAAAACTGCGCGTCCTGTTAGTCGACGATGAAATCATGATTCGGGAAGGATTCAAACATCTCTTTGACTGGGAAGCACACGACTGCGAAGTCGTAGGCGAAGCGGCGGACGGCATGGAAGCACAGAGCCGGATCGACGCATTGCAACCGGACATCGTCATCATGGACATCAATATCCCGATCCTGAACGGACTGAAGGTCATTCAGCTCAGCCGCATCAAACACCCGAACATGGCCTTTGTCATCGTATCGGGCTATGATGATTTTTCTTACTGTCGAGAAGCTCTGCGTCTCAAGATCACAGACTATATCCTGAAGCCGGTGAACTATGACGAATTCGGTGAATGCATCGACCGACTCAAAATCTCGCTCTTTGAACAGCAGGCGGCCGAAGAGCCGGAGCGGCATGAAGAAAGACCGATCAGCGCCATCACGCGGTATCTGCAGGAGCATTTGCGTGAGGAGATCAGTCTCAACCGGCTGGCGGATGAATTTCATCTCAATCCGCAGTACATCAGCCAGTTGTTCAAACATGAGATCGGCGTGAATTTTCTTACGTATTTGACCAATATCCGCATGGAAAAAGCCAAAAAACTGCTACTGGCCACAGCGCTTCCGATCACTGAGATCGCGGAGCAGACCGGTTACGGAGACTACCGTGTTTTTACCAAGGTTTTCAAAAAAGCGGAGGCCGTAACGCCATCTCAGTACCGAAAAGCATTCCTGCAGGATGCGATCAGACAAAGACCATAAAAAAGCCATCTATAAATCCGACACATTCTCCTGTAAAACAGGTCTATCGGCGAATGCCGCGATCCGCTAAAATAAAAGAAAAAAGTGAGGAGTATGGAACATGAATGCAAAAAAAGTAGTAAAGAAATGCTTCTTTGTATGGGACTTTGAGAAAGAAGAACGTTGGCTCAATGAGATGGCGGATGACGGCTGGATGCTGGAGAAGGTCGGTTTTTGCCGATACACCTTTGTGCCCTGTGAACCGGGATCCTATACGATCCGTCTGGAAATGCACGACAAAGACATGAAGTACATTGCCGAATTGGAAGACACCGGCGCGGAATATGTCGGTAACGTCTGGTCATGGCTATACTTTCGCAAGAAAAAAGAGTTTGGCGCCTTTGATCTTTTCTCGGATCGCAAGGAGCGGATCGAGCATCTGGATCGTATCGGCAAAATGCTGCTGTGTCTCGGAGCCGCCAATTTATGCCTCGGCCTTGGGAACGTCGGCTTGGATTTTGGCCGGTTTGGCAGTATCAGTCTGGCAATTGCAGCACTGTTGCTGTTTGGCTTCGCGCGTGTGCAGGAGAAAAAAAAGCAGCTGCAGGATGCATGCCAGAAAAACGAAAAAAATAGTTGACGTTATGATATCATTATGATATCATAATGATGCAAACAAAAAGAAAAAGAGCAGCAGAAAGTCAAACGGAGGGCATAAGAATGGAAGAAAAAATTTTGCATGGTAAGAAAAAAGGCATGCTGGCGCTGGTTCTGACACTTATTTTGTATGCCGCGGCTGTCGCCGGTTTAGCGCTTGGAGCTACGGATAACGTGATTGTCTTGATTGTTGTCAGCAGTGTATGGCTGGCGATCGGCTGGTTCCCGCTGCTGGGACTGAAGGTTCTGAAACCGCAGGAGGCGCTTGTACTGACCTTGTTCGGCAAATACTACGGAACCTTAAGAGAGGACGGATTTTACTTTGTCAATCCGTTCTGTGTCGGCGTCAATCCGGCTGCGCGGACGAAGCTCAACCAGTCCGGTGACGTGAACAGTGGGAAAAACGCGGCGCTGAGTCTTGCGCTTGGTGGAGGTGACGCTGCCGTGCCGACACCGGAGGCGAGCGGGAAAAAGATATCCCTGAAGATCATGACATTGAACAACAACAAACAGAAGATCAATGACTGCCTGGGGAATCCGGTGGAGATCGGCATCGCGGTCATGTGGCGCGTCACGGATACTGCCAAAGCGGTATTCAATGTCGATAACTATAAGGAATATTTGAGCTTGCAGTGTGATTCCGCGCTGCGCAACATCGTGCGGATCTATCCATATGACGTTGCGCCGGGGATTGATACGACCGGAGACGGTATCGCGGACGAAGGCAGTCTCAGAGGTTCTTCGGAGGTCGTGGCACAGCGCATCAGGGACGAAATCCAGTCCAAGGTCAATGAAGCCGGACTGGAGGTCATCGAAGCGCGAATCACCTATCTTGCTTACGCGCCGGAAATCGCAGCTGTTATGCTGCAGAGACAACAGGCAAGTGCTGTCGTAGATGCCAGAGCGATGATCGTAGACGGCGCAGTCGGCATGGTCAAAATGGCACTCGAAAAACTGAGTGAAGATGGTATTGTCAATCTCGATGAGGAACGCAAAGCGGCGATGGTTTCCAACCTGCTGGTCGTACTGTGCGGCAACCATGATGCGCAGCCGGTTGTCAATTCCGGATCCTTGTATTAGGAGGCGAGTGCTTGGCAGAGAAAAAACAGGTACCGCTCCGGATCTCAGCGAAGCTGTTCGAGGAACTTGCTGCGTGGGCAGAAGATGACTTTCGCTCGGTCAACGGACAAATCGAGTATCTTCTGACCGAATGCGTCCGGCAGCGAAAGAAGAACGGAAAATATGTCGGAGAAGAAATTGACAGGCCGCTTGATATCCATATTGAAAAAGATTGAAATCAGGATCACATGTCATAATAAAAGCAGTCCGCGAGGTAGAACGAAAACATTCTGCCTTGCGAACTGCTTTTTGACTTCTGATTGACGTTTGATAAAATCGGATCGGCGAAGCCGACATTTCTATGCTTCCGGTGATCTCGGCTGCGCTTCTGCGGCCTCCTTTGCTTTCCGGATCTTTTTGAGCTGGCGTGTGAAGAAAACATCCGATATGAAGTCGGAAAGTCCGCTGACGAAGAGTCCCAGGCCAAGCATGAAGAACAGAAGCTTCGCGGTGGAGAATGGATTCATCATGACCAGAACGCCGAAAAGAGCAATGATGACAGATATGACTAAAACGAGCCTTGACGTCGGATAGCCGAATTTCTTGAAATTGATGACATTCTGGATACCCTCCAGACCCTTGTAGGTGATCATAAGACCGAGGATGAACGGGATCGCGGCGATGATCATGGTTCCCTTGAAGAAGAGAAAAATGCCGAGAACGACAAGGCTGACACCGACGGCGAAGCCGTTGGTATCGTTCAAAATACGGCTTTCCACTTTGGTGACACTGTAACCGATCAGTTTGAGCACGCCAAGCGCGATGACACACAGGGCGAGAACCGTGCAGATCACGTTTTCAATTTTTTGTGGCCAGAGCATCAGAGCCAGTCCGAAGAGAATATAAATAAAGGATGTAACGAATTTCATCGTGCCGGTTTCTTTCATTTTTTTGTCTCCTTTTTGATGTGATTCACTGTCTACATTATACTCTAACCGCGCCAAAAAGCAATGCCTGACCGACCGAAAACGCTGCGCATGCCAAAATTCCCGGCGAAGCACTGGCGTATTGGCACAAAATGTGATAAGATATTCTAAACGTAAATAAAACAAAGGAAACAGGAAGGAACCATGGAACAGACCACCATGTTTGATAATCGAATCGAGCAGCCATTGGCATCCAGACTCAGGCCGGAATCTCTGGAAGCGTTTGTAGGCCAGCAGCATCTCTTGGGTGAGGGCAAGGTTCTGCGCCGGCTGATCGAAAGCGACCATATTACGTCGATGATCTTTTGGGGGCCGCCGGGGGTCGGCAAGACCACACTGGCAAGAATCATCGCCAACCGCACGAAAGCGACCTTCATTGATTTTTCGGCTGTGACTAGCGGAATCAAGGAAATCAAGACTGTCATGCAGCGCGCGGAGAATAACCGCCGTTTTGGCGAAAAGACAATTGTTTTTGTCGATGAGATCCATCGATTCAACAAGGCGCAGCAGGACGCCTTTTTACCGTTTGTGGAAAAGGGAAGCATCATTCTCATCGGCGCGACAACCGAAAATCCATCGTTTGAGGTCAACGGCGCCTTGCTGTCCCGCTGCAAGGTATTCGTCCTGCAGGGACTTAAAACGGAGGATCTGACTACACTTTTGAATCGGGCACTGACCGATCCCCGCGGCTTCGGAGAACAGAAGATCCGCATGGAAGGTGACGCGCTGGAAATGATCGCAAACTTTGCCAACGGCGACGCGCGTATGGCACTTTCGACCTTGGAGATGGCGGTACTGAACGGCGATATCGTGCGCGAGAACGGGCAAGAAGTAACGGTGGTAACGACGGAAACACTGGAACAGTGTACTTCCAAAAAATCGCTGCTGTATGACAAAAAAGGAGAAGAGCATTATAATCTAATCTCGGCGCTGCACAAGTCCATGCGTAATTCGGATCCGGACGCGGCTGTCTATTGGCTGGCGCGCATGCTAGAAGCGGGCGAAGATCCGCTGTATGTGGCGCGCCGCGTGGTGCGATTTGCCAGCGAGGATATCGGCTTGGCTGATCCGCGCGCGCTGGAGATTGCCGTGGCTGCTTATCAGGCCTGCCATTTTATCGGTATGCCGGAATGCTCGGTGAACCTGACGCAAGCTGTGACCTACATGGCGATGGTGCCAAAATCAAACGCCATGGAAGTGGCCTATCTGCAAGCGCGGCAGGACGCGATCACACAGCTCGCCGAGCCGGTGCCGCTGGTCATCCGCAACGCGCCGACCAAACTGATGAAAGAGCTACACTACGGCGAGGGCTATCAGTATGCGCATGATACCAAAGAGAAGCTGACGAGCATGCAATGCTTGCCGGATTCCCTTGCGGATCGTGAATACTATCATCCAACTGATCAAGGAATGGAGGCGCGTTTCAAGGAGCGCCTCGCGCAGATCAAAGACTGGAAGCGCAGGCATCGATAAGGTATCGGATGCCTGCGCAGGAACTATTTTTCGTATTGGGCACACAGCTCAATGGTATCCGGAAGGCCGGTCAGCTCCGTTTCGGCAACCGCATATGGGTATGTTATGATGCGCGAAACCGTTTCCTCCTCCGCAGGCTCTTTGAAGAGAGCGGTTACAAGCAGATTGGAGCCGTCCTTTGTAGTCTCAAGAGCTATTTTTTGAATGGAGAGATCATAACCGGCAGTCGGCTTTTCTCCGCGCGTGACAACCACATAGACCTTACCGTTGACCAGACAGCCCAGCGCGCGTTCCAGATCGCGATATTCCGGGATCACGTCCTTTTCAATGGTCTGCGGGATTTCTTCTTTTGTGAGCGGCGTGAAGCTGACGGTCTTGCCGCTGAAAAGCTGACTCGGAAATCCGGCGCTGACGACCAGATAGAACAACACGCCCAACAGGAGAACCGCAGTGCCGCTGATGATCACTTTTTTGGATGGTTTATGAAAAAATTTTTCACGCCCACGTTCACGGGGCTCTTTCTTTTTGGTATGATCCGCCATAAATCGTTTTCCTCCGCTTCCAATTTCAAATCATAAGGTTACAACATTCTTATGCAAAGCGTCCGCGGAATATGCAAGACTGTACGCTCGAGACGAGACCGCACTTTTGTAAAATTTGCCCAAAATGGGTAGAAACCGATCTTAAAAAGGGGTATAATAAAAACATCTATGGGGTATTGCGGCTTTTTTTCTTTTTGAAAAAAGGCAGAGAGGAGACAAACATGACAACCACAAAAAAACGATGGGGAGACCGCAGGGATGCCGTGTGGCTGCGTGATCTGGACGCGCTGCATGTATTCATGCCGTATCTGTATCCGAATCGTGCAGATAATGAAGCCTTTATCAGTGAAACCATAGACCTGGAGAATATTGAAACGTATCTGGCAGAGAAGAACGCCACGCTCCCGGAGGGCGAGGAGCCGTACAAGCTGTTCTATCTTTTGCTGGCGGCGCTGGTCAAGACGATCACCCTGCGGCCGAAGATGAACCGCTTTATCAAGGGTGGGCGCGTATATCAGCGGGACAAGCTTTCGCTGGCCTTTGTGGTCAAAAAACAATTTCGGGATGATGCGCACGAAGCGCTTGCGTTTATCGAATTTGATGAAACGACGACGATCGATGACGTGCGCCGGAAACTGGCTGATGAGATCCATACATGCCGAAGTGAGAAGCCGGATAATTCAACAGCCAGTATGGACATGCTGGGCAAGCTGCCGCGGCCGATCCTGCGCTTGGTGATGTGGATCCTGCACAAATTGGATGATTACGGCAGAGTCCCGTACAGCTTGATCAAGACCGATCCGAATTACGCAACCTGCTTTGTGACCAATCTTGGTTCAATCGGACTGAAAGCCGGCTATCATCACCTTTCCAACTGGGGTACGAATTCCATCTTTATCGTGATCGGTGAAAAAGAACTGCAGCCGCGCTGGGCGGCAGATGGCAGCATGACCATGCACGAAATGCTGCAGCTGGGGCTGACACTCGATGAACGGATCGCGGACGGTTATTATTATTCGAAAACTGTCAAGCTTTTGAAACATCTGCTGCATAATCCGCAGCTGCTGGAAACTCCGGCAAATGAGGAGGTCAATTATGGAATCATTTGAAAATTTGAATGTGAAAACACCGTGGATCAAAAATCTCGGCGGCGTACCGGCGCATCTGGAATACTATCAAGGCAGTATGTACGACAAGGTGGCGGAGATCGCGGTGCATTATCCGGATTACATCGCATATGACTTCATGGGCGGTAAGGTTCGCTACAGGGAATTCATCCGCAAGGTGGATGATTGTGCCAGAGCGCTGGCCGCTATCGGCGTCAAAGAGGGAGAAAGCGTTACCATCTGTATGCCGAACGCGCCGCAGGCAGTCATCATGTTCTATGCGGTGAACAAGGTCGGCGCGATTGCAAATATGGTGCATCCGCTTTCCAGCGAAGCAGAGATTGCGTTTTGCCTGCGTCAGTCCGCCAGCGTGGTCTGCCTGACGCTGGATCAGTTTTACGGCAAGTTTGCCAATATCCGCGGAAGCGTCCCGCTGCGAAGCCTGATCCTGACCAGCATCAAGGATGTGCTCAGTCCGGTCAAGCAGAAGGGCTACTATCTGGCCGAGGGACGCAAGATCAAAAAGGTTCCTGCCAATGCGGAGATTGTATGGTGGGAAAAATTTCTGCACGATGGCAATGACTATCACGGACCGTATCATGTCGTGCGAAAGGCAAACGATCCGGCAGCGATTCTTTACAGCGGCGGCACGACCGGAACCATGAAAGGCATTCTGCTTTCCAACCTGAACTTTAACGCGCTCGGACAGCAGATCATCGCCACGAATCCAATGTTCAAGCCGGGCGACAAGATGCTGGCAGTCATGCCAATCTTCCACGGCTTCGGTCTGGGCGTCTGCATCCATTCCATGCTTTCGCAGGGCGGACGCTGCCTGCTGATTCCGCGTTTCAATCCGGAAAGCTACGCGAAGCTTCTCAAAAAGCATCAACCAAACTTTATCGCCGGCGTACCGACGCTCTACGAAGCGCTTTTGAGGCTCAAAAGTCTCAAGCGTGTGGATTTGTCCTGCCTCAAAGGCGTGTTCAGCGGCGGCGATTCACTTTCCATCGAACTGAAAAAACGTTTCGACAAGTTTTTGAAAGATCACAACGCGGCCATTCCGGTTCGCGAGGGCTACGGCACGACGGAATGCGTCACAGCCAGCTGCCTGACTCCGTCGCACTGGGCGAAAGAGGGAAGCATCGGACTGCCTTTCCCGGATACGTTCTATAAGATTGTCAAACCGGGCACCGAGGAAGAAGTGCCTTACGGAGAAGAAGGCGAGATCTGCCTGACCGGGCCGACGATGATGATGGAATACATCAATAACCCAGAGGAGACCGCCAACACGCTGCGCAAGCATCCGGACGGCCTGACCTGGCTACATACCGGTGACCTCGGCATGATGGATGAGGACGGCTTTATCTATTTCCGCCAGCGGATCAAGCGTATGATCGTGACCAGCGGCTACAATGTTTATCCGTCACAGATCGAAAACGTGCTCGACGCACATGAGCTGGTGCATATGAGCTGCGTCATCGGCGTGCCGGATCCGTATAAAATGCAGAAGGTCATCGCTTTCGTCGTGTTGAAGCCGGACGTCAAGGTTTCACAGGAAGAAGCGCGACGGATCCTGCTGGCATACTGCGAAAAACATATCGCGAAATACGCGATGCCGAAAGAAATCCATTTCCGCGAAAGCCTGCCGAAGACTTTGGTCGGCAAGGTCGCATATCGGATTTTGGAAGAGGAGGAAGCAAAAAAATACGCATAAATTTCCAATATCTTTTCGGGATGAGGAAGCTTATAATAGAAAAAAGAAGCAAACAAAACGAAACAAGACAAGAAAGTCGGCTTCGCCGATCAGATTTTTAGCGGTAGACTTTCTTGTTATTCCGGAAATATCGGAACAATATTTCCTACATAATAAAAAAGCACGCGCTCCGGCTTTTGCGGCCGGGACGCTTCTTTGCAGGAGGGGGAGCATGAGGAGATTGAGAAAATTGGAAAAACTGAGAAAACAAGGAATTTTGGCATGTGTTCTGGCGATCGCGATGGTGCTCGGCACGGCATTTGCCTTTGCCGGGACAAAGAGCGTATCCAGATATACCGGAAGTACCTATACACACAACAGTCGCTTCGACGATCACATCTTTGCGGACGGAATCGATGTATCCGCCTATCAGGAAAAGATCGACTGGCAGGCAGTCAAAGCCAGCGGTGTGGACTTTGCGATCATTCGTATCGGCTATCGCGGTTACGGCGCAGCGGGAAATATGCAGCCGGACAAATGTTTCCTGTCGCATATCGAGGGTGCCAAAGAAGCCGGCGTCATGGTCGGTGTCTATTTCTTTTCGCAGGCGCTGAATACACTGGAAGCGAGAGCGGAAGCGCGTTATGCGCTGGATCTGCTGGGCAGCTATGATCTGGATCTGCCGATCTTTATGGATTATGAATTTTCAACGTCCTCCAGCGGACGCTTCACCAGCGGCACGATCAGCAAGCTGCAGGCAACCGAAAACGCGCAGGCATTCTGCGATTATATTCGGGAAAACAGCAATCATGAGTCCGGTGTTTACGCGAACCTGAACTTTCTCAACAAGACGGTGGATGGCAACATCCTCAGCCAGGATTACACGATCTGGGTCGCGCAGTACAACAAATCCTGCGGTTACGCGAATGCTTACAATCTCTGGCAGCATAGTTCCGGAGGCCGTGTCTCCGGCATCAGCGGAAGAACCGATATGAATACGTGGTATATCGATCCTTATCAGGAGTCAACCTCATACTATTCGCTGGTTGACGCACAGGCGAGCATCGTTGGAACGACAAGCTTTACATATCAAAACGGACAGGCGTTCACCCCATCGGTCAGCGTTTATCACAGCGGGCGCGCGCTGACAGAAGGCGTGGACTATAAGGTTCGCTATATCGGCAATACACAGGGCGGAACCGCTTATGCGATGATCATCGGCATGGGTATGTATACGGATTACAAGCTGGTGCCGTTTACGATCCAGCCGTCCTCCGATCTTTCCGGTATCACGGTCGCAAAACCGGCGGATCGTACCTATACCGGTAAAGAAAACAAACCGACTTCGCTGACCGTCAAAGATGCTTCCGGCAAAACGCTGCGTGAGGGACTGGACTATACCTGGACTGTCAGCAACGCGATCGAAGCCGGAACCGCGACCGTGACGGTGCAGCTGATCGGAAATTATACCGGCAGATTGAAGACATCCTACCAGATCAAAAAAGCCGGGCAGACGATCACCATCGGCAATCGCAAAACGGAAACTTTCCTGAGCGACGGGCCGTTCAAGCTGAACGTTTCCCTGTCCGCGTCCGGAAGTAAGGTGACCTATACATCAAGCAATCCGGAGGTGGCTTCAGTTTCGACCGACGGAACTGTAACGCCGAAGAAGGTCGGACAAACGAAGATCATTGTCAAATCCGCGGCGAGCACAGACTATGCGGCAGCATCAGAATCCTTTGTCCTTAAGGTCAAAGGCGCGGCGCAGACCGTCACGACCGCCTATACCCGCTATACCCGTCAGGTCGGCGGCAAAGGCTTCAACCTGAAAGCCAAGACGGATGGCAATGGTACGCTCAGCTATACCTCCAGTGACGAATCGATCGCTGTCATTGATCAGACCGGACAGGTAGAACTGACCGGCGGCGCCGGCGTGGTACAGTTCACCGTTACCGCAGCCGAAACAGAGTATTACGGAGCCGGACAGAAGACCGTAACGCTGACGGTAAACGCGATCCCGGAAAAAACGCGGGAAGAAGAACTGGCGGAGCGTGTCAGCGAGTTGCGGCTCAAGGCGCGTTCCTCCAAGACGGCGGCCGGCAGCATCAAGGTGGTCCTGGAAGTGAGCGCGGGCGATATTGCGTCGATCGAGGAACTTGGTTATACCGTCAAGTACAAATTCTTCCGTTCGCTGAAGCCAAGCACGGCTTACGAGGCGAAGTCTACGAAGAGCAACGCGGCTTACGTCAACACGGTCGGCAAAAAGGGCACCCGTTACTACTATAAGGCACGCGTTATGGTCTATGATGAGGATGGCACACTGGTGACCTACAGCAAACTGACGCAGTGCAACTATGCGGCGCGCATCTGGACAAAGTAACAACTATAAAGGAAAAGGTGTCAAAAAAGGAATCGAGCAGAATAAAACAAACAGAACCGAAAAGCTCACAGCTGCTTCGGCGTGTCGGAAACGGACGCCGGAGCAGCTGTTTTTGATTCTGTCTCACGAATTGGAAGATGCCACGGCAGTCGTGTATGCAAGCGTCATCACTGTTTTGGTATGCGGCAGATAGGTGATCTTGGCATATACGGGCTGACTGCTTGCCCGCACCAGCTCCTGCCCTTCCTCCATCCGCTCTTCGCTGACATTGAAGCTGTGCATATGCTTGTCCGCGCCCATGCCGCGCACATAGTAGAAGTTCGAATATTCGTAATTCGTATCATCCTCGAATTCGAGATCGCTCAGGTACATCGTCTCCGG
>DJPG01000026.1:0-12018 GCA_002439735.1 Firmicutes bacterium UBA6418
ACTGCGAAGTCATAAAAATATTTTTCAATAAACGTTCTGTCGGTTTTGTACTCATTATCTCCGACAAAATAGTCGCACATGACCTCACGCAATCGGAGCAGTTCCTTAAATATACCCGGATGTTCGGCTTTTTGAGCCGGAGCATTCTGAATGGATAAGTCCAGGAGTTCAAGTCCACGTTCAAACGCTTTCATTTCCTTCTCCTTATCCCCTTTTTCTTTTCTCTTTGCAGCCCTGCCAAACTCACTCCCGATGTTGGCGAGCTGCTCCGCAAGGGTCATCGTCCGCCATCTTCCGGCTGCAAGGTCTCTATGCTGATAAGTTTCTACAGTTCGATCCATTTCGCAACAACCTCTAAAATCTGATTCCTTATTTTTTCGTCCTCTACATAGCGCGAACGATTATCCTGCTTCGGTCTGATATTAATGAGAGCGTCAAATTCCACGAACTCTTCCACTTCATCTTCGTCTGTAAGAAAGTTTATCCCCCATAAATCTGCTTGCTGTGAACCTTCATCGAGTAAAAATCCCTCAAGATCAGCATGAAGTTCGGCATCAACAGCAATGATCTCCTTCTGAACATCGACTACCGCCTTGATCATGTCCTCAAAATAGCCGCTATCCAGGGAAGTTAACTCATTTCGATCGATTCTTCTTGTAAGTATCTGCATTGTCTCCTCCTTCTATATTTCTGTTTCCGCTTCTGCCTCCGCGTTCAGGCGGAATGGCTTCCGCACATGATCCGAATAAGCGTACAGATCGCGTCCACAGGCGAAATTGTATAAATCGCTCGCCAGAATGTCCTTGGCAAGGGTCCTCTGTATTTCCCGGGAAAATCCGCCCTCCCGGTTGATGTTCGTCAGGATTGGCAGCGTGCAGCTTCCGGACTTTTTGATTTCTTTCAGATATCGGCTGCCGGTCTCATCAAAGGCCAACACACGGATATAGTTCTGCGCATGCTTGACATCACTGCGCCGCACGCCGAGCAGCGTCATCGCCAACAGCCTGCCGATGCGCGTTCTGGTGTAACGCTTGGATTTGAGATCCTCGACGATCTCATCGTAAGATTTCCAATAGCGGACGCCGGCTTTCATTTTGTTGCCCAGACCTTCTTCCGCGCCGAAGACCGCATTGAGTTCTTCGGAAGAGGTGGTCAGGATCTTCTGTACCAGTAAAAGATAGAGATCCTCTTCACTCATGATCTCTGCCCGGTGCGCAAGCAGCATTTCCCGCGTCACATCCGGCACCAGCCGGGAAATATCCCCGCCGTCCGCCAGCGTCTTGCGGATGCCGGTCGCCGACGCCATGGTACCCTTTGGCTCCAGATCATAGTATCCGGTTCCCTGCCTGCGTACCGTGACCGGCTGCGCGGACTTCAGGAAACGCAGATATTCCAAGGCCAGCAGATTGTTCGGACTGTCGATAACCTCCGAAACATCTTCTCCGAGGATCCGGTGCAGCGCTTCGGCTCTGGCCCGCGGGTAAGCTTGTCCCTCTTTGACCGCCGCGCGCACAGCTTCGTTGATGACGTCCTTATGCGCCTGCATTTCCCGGGAAATCCGCAAAAGCTCCGCGATATTTCCCGACTCGCTGCCAAATGAAATATGCGTGACACCGAGGTTTTCCAGGATCTCAACGCCGCCCCTAGCAAAATATCCGGCATTGTTGCACGCGAAGAGGGTCGGCATTTCCACGACCAGGTTGACGCCGTTCCGGACGGTCATCTCCGCACGCGTCCACTTGTCGAGGATCGCGAAGCTCCCGCGCTGTGTGAAATTGCCGCTGATGACCGCTGCGCTCACCTCCGCGCCGGTCTGCTCCATAGACTGCCTGAGATGATACAGATGCCCATTATGAAACGGATTATATTCCGCGATGATACCGACTGCCCGCATGCCGCGCCCTCCTTTCGAACCTCCCGCTTGATCAGCGGATCTGTCCGTCTCCGGTGATGATATATTTATATGTGCTGAGCGCGTCTAACCCCATCGGCCCTCTGGCATGCAGCTTCTGCGTGGAGATCCCCATTTCGCACCCAAGGCCGAATTCGCCTCCATCGGTAAAGCGGGTAGATACGTTCACATAAACCGCCGCGCTGTCCGTCTGCGTGGTAAAGATCTCTGCGTGTTCCGGGTTTTCTGTGATGATCGCTTCGCTGTGCCCGGTGGAATGCTTTAAAATGTGGGCGACAGCCGCATGGACATCGTCTACAACGCCGACGGCCAGGATATAGTCTAAAAATTCCGTGTCAAAGTCTTTCGCGCCTGCGGGTGTCCCCGAAATAACGGCGGCTGCCTGTTCATCCAGCCGGAGCTCGACCGGGATCAGACCTTCTTTTTGTCTGTCATCGACCAGTGCCTGTTTCAGCATCGGCAGGAATCCGGAGGCGATATTTTTGTGGACCAGGCAGACTTCCTCCGCGTTGCACACCGAAGGTCTGCTGGTTTTGGCATTGATGATGATCCGCAAAGCTTTGGAAAGGTCGGCCGCGTCGTCTACATAAACGTGACAGATCCCGGTTCCCGTCTGGATGCACGGGACCGTGGCGTTTTCGACGCAGGCTTGTATCAGCCCCGCGCCTCCCCGCGGGATCAGAAGATCCACAAGTCCGGACGCGCGCATCAGCTCGTTGGCGCTTTCCCTTGTGGTATCCTGCAGCAGATTGATGATCTCCGGGCAGCCGCCTGCCTTTGCGATTCCTTTTTTTAAGGCACTTACGATCGCGTCGGAACTGCGGAACGCTTCCTTTCCGCCGCGCAGAACGCAGGCGTTCCCGCTTTTCAGGGTGAGCGCCGCCGCGTCAGAGGTTACATTCGGTCTGCTTTCATAAATAATGGCCACGAGGCCGAGCGGAACCTGTTTTTTAGTGATCACCATGCCGTTCGGTCTTTTTGTCTGCGAGAGGATCCGTCCGGTATGGTCTTCTAATCTCGCGATGGCGCGGATGCCGTCCGCCATTTGGTGGATTCTTTCCGCGTTCAGAGCCAGCCTGTCCAGCATGACCGCGGACATGGTATCCTTCGCGTCTTCCAGATCCTCCTTGTTGCGGTCGAGGATTTCTGCTGTTTCCGCCTCCAGTTCATCTGCCATCGCAAGCAGGAGTCTGTTTTTTTCCGTTTCCTCGGCATCCCGGATGTAAGGCCACGCCTGTTTTGTCTTTTTGATCATTTCCAATGTCGTCATTGTCTTTTACTCCTCGCTATCCGTTCAGGGATTTTACTTTTAGGAATCTTGTCCCGATTTTTTCCCCATCTACGATCTGATATAAAATTTTCGGTTTTTTTCCGTTTGCGATCACCACGTCACATCCATGCGTGGTTGCGATCTCAGCGGCCTGCAGCTTGGTGATCATGCCGCCGGTTCCCAGCGGGGAGCCCTTATCGCCCGCCAACCTCATGATATTTTCATTGATTTCGGGAACTTCCCGGATCAGGTCGGCATGGCTGTCAACTCTCGGATCCGCGTCATAAAGCCCGTCAATATCGGATAGGATGATCAGCAGATCCGCCTGAATGCTCGCCGCCACTTCCGCGGACAATGTATCATTGTCACCGATCACGATCTCTTCGGTGGAAACCGTGTCGTTTTCGTTGATGATCGGGAGTACATTGAGTTCCAATAAGCGTTCCAAGGTGTTATGGAAATTCTGTTTTTTTACCGGTTCTTTGATATCCGGCGCAGTGATCAGGATCTGTGCCACCGTGTGGCTGTATTCGGTAAACAGCTTATCATAGGTATACATCAGTTCGCATTGTCCTACCGCCGCCGCGGCTTGCTTCGACGGCATATCATCCGGTCTGCCGGCAAGGTTCAGTTTGCCGACACCCATGCCGATCGCGCCCGATGATACCAGTATGATTTCATGTCCCGCGTTTTTGAGGTCGCTGAGGACCTTGCATAGTTCTTCAATTCTTTGAATATTTAATCTTCCTGTGGCATGCGCCAAGGTGGAGGTTCCGACTTTTATTACGATTTTCACTTGTTTTCTTGTCCTTTCTTCCCGGCTGTATGTATTTAAATTCTACTCAAAAAATCAAAAAAAATCAAGTTATCCCGGCATATTTTGCAAAAAGTTCAAGATCTGAATGGAGCGCACCGAGATCACAGCATGACGCGCACCAAAAACATAGCGACAATACCGGAAAAGATTCCATGCATGACCTTGACGCGCAGGATATCGGATAGGCGCAGTCCGCTGCCTGCTGCCATGGACACGGACTGTCCGATGACGGAGAGCCCGCCGAAAGATACGATAACGGCGATCAAAACCGTTTTGAACGCGAGCGTCGCGTTGCAGAGGCTGATCATGTTGGCTCCGACGGTCATTTCCAGCACGCCCTTAAAGAAAGAAGCCGTCAGCTCATTGCCGAGGTGCTGCCAGAGGCCTGCCGCCTCCACCAGATCGATGCCGATCATAAAGATCATCAGATAGGCCAGGATCACGGCCATGGCCTTGAAACCGGAGGTGATTGCCAAGGTGAAATTTTCCAGCACTGAGGATGCCGCTGTCGATGGCGCGGATGCGAGCACCGAAGAAGATGCCGACACGGCAGACGATCCTCTTCGCCCCTCGGCCAAACGCTCACGCGTGTCCTGCGTTCTCCCGCTTCTGCGCGCACGGTTCGAGTTTCTGCCACGTCCCCGGCCAGTTCCGCGAAAGAAGGCGCCGTTCAAAAGCGCGCCCAGATAGTGTGCCAGTAGGATGATCAGCGCCGCGCGTGTGCTGCCGAGAAACGCGCCGATCGTTCCCATCAAAAAGGCCGGCCCGGTCACCAGGCTGTAGCTCAAGACTTCCCTGCCGCGCTCGCGTGACAGTGTTCCGTCACATACCAGATCGCCGACGATCTTGGCTCCCATCGGATAGCCCGAAAGCACCGCGATCAAAAGTGGATAGAGCTGTACCGGCAGCCGCTGCAGATTCCCGGTCCGCTTGATGAAATCCGCGAAGATAAAAAACGGCAGCAGCACCGGGACGATCGCGTTCGCCCAGATGATGATCGCCGACTTGGAGCCGGATTCCGTCACGCTCGGGAAGACGACCATGGCGGCCGCAAAAAAAGCAGCCGCGGCCAGGATCAAATTTTTACGGTTCGTGCGATTGCTAAAAATCTTTTTCATAACAGTAAAACTATATGCCGCGGCTTGCTTTTTATGCGATTTCTGCGATTTTTGCGCTCTTCTCTCCGGTGCAGGCAGGCCGTCGATCAGAACAGTCCGCCAAACAGCCCGCCCCGTCCGTTGTTGTCATTGCAGAAGATCATATACAGCACGATCAGCAGCAGGATCAGCCAGATGCCGCTGCCTCCGTTCTCATTGCACGGATTTTGACAAGGGTGCGGCGGACATTCCTGCGGAGGAGGCGGTGGCGGCGGACAGCAGCATTTTTGTCTGCACTGCTCCCTGCACTCCGCCTCACAGCACTCCATGCACGGTTTCGGGCTCTGCGGCCCGCGGTAGTCCCGTTGTTCTCCCATAAAAAAACCTCCATAGGATGTAAGATTTCAAATCGATACTTCATCCTATGCAGGTTCTCTGCTTTCTGTTATTCGCTTTAAAAACCACCTGCCTGATAAGCCCTCGCAATGACGTAAGAGGGTTCATAAAAAGCGCTGCCGTTATAATTGTCGATCACCTCGCAGATCGGATCGTTATAGACGCGCATGATCCCATCAACGAAATTTTCTTTTGTAGACATGGTATCGCAGATCAGACGCTGGTACACGGCTCCCATGTCTAAAGCCGTCGGTATCCGCTCGGCCAGTTCCCGATCGACATCGGTAATATCAAAGTCACCTTGTTTTAGGGCGTAGGTATCGATCCACTCTTGCTCCGTTTTTAAGGGATTCTCGCAGTGCAGCGCCTTGGCGCAGCTCAACAGGTGATACAGACCATCTGCCCCGATCGCGTTGACCACATACTTGTTCTTTTGCTTTAATCGCCGCGCCACACGTTCGATCATATAGCAGATGTAGTACACATCGTCCGTATCGATCCTTTCGTCAGGAAAATATTTGTTTTTCATAGTGATTCACTTCCTTCAAAACAAAGCGTCCTCAGCGCGTTTTCGGTACAGAAAACGATCTGATGCGTAGGATAATTGAATTTTGCCAATTCCCAGAAAGCGGCTTTAGAAATCCTCCCCGCGGCATAGGCTTCGACAAAGTTCCAGATCTGATCGTCAGCCATGGGGCCCTCCACGATATCATATCCATGCTCGATACCCCTCCGGCAGTCTACGACAAACGCCAGCCATTCCTCTGTCAGTTCTTCAAACAAAAGCAGTTTCAACGCCTCATTCGGCCGATACGTATATTGGTTCAGGATCGCATTTCCGCTTCGCGTGATCGCCCAACGCTTTGCCTGCTTGGCATACGCAGTACAATAGAAGCCATATCCGAAATCCTTGTAAAATCCGTTTTGCAAAATTCGCGGATGCGCAACTTCCACATTGCTGCCATGATACACAGTTTTAACTTCCATACTTTCTTCCTTTCGCTTATCCGCAGCTATTCTTTAGGGAGCTCCTGCTTACGGCCGCCAGTCAAACTGCGCGGCGTCCTTCTCGGCTTCCGCATCCTCCGCGATCAGCGCCGCCTCGGCTTCGGCATCCTCGGCCGCCGCCAGGTCGCCGAGCGAAACGATGTACTCATCCAGTGGATAGTTCATGCACTCCGAAAAATCGTACTGATAACCATTGTGTTCCA
The DNA here is from genome assembly GCA_002439735.1 of Firmicutes bacterium UBA6418. GTDB lineage: Bacteria > Bacillota > Clostridia > Peptostreptococcales > Anaerovoracaceae > CAG-238. The sequence continues at coordinate 6,704 of DJPG01000026.1, forward strand.
GTTTTTCCAGCCGCGCGAGCAGCAGCGCGTCACGCATGCTCTTTTCCTCCTCCGCAAGGGTTGCCGGATCCGTGCAGTAAGCACAGCTGTCGATGGAATACCACCGGCGAAAACGCTCCAACTCCTCGATCAGCTTGCTGCGCAGGTTTTCATCCTCGGCGCAGTTTCTGCACATGCCGACCAGCGCGCGCCGCACGTTTTCCAAAATGCTGAACACCTCAGTCTCGCTGCCCGGTACGAAGTTCGTAATCTCCTCGAAATATTCGTCGACCAGCTCCGCTAGCACCGTTTTGTCCACTTCCTCGAAAAGCCGCGCCACATCGTCGTAGTCCAGCTCTTCCTCACATTCAAAGAATGCCGCCAGATTTTCAAAATACTGAAAATCTTCCGCGTTTTCGATATCCAAAAGCTCATAAAATTGTTCTTTATTCATATTCTTTTCTCCATTGTCTTACAGATCCAGATTCTTGAATTTCAGGATCAGATTCGATTCCTCGACCTCCAGTACCTTCTGAATCATGTTCACGAAATTCTCCGACAGATCGCTCGCGTAAAAAATGTTTTCCCGGTCGTTTGCCGCCGCGTACAGATCGTGTTCCCGCAGGCTGTCATCGATCGGCCGCATGATCTCATAGGACGGATTGATGATCCGAAGGTTCGGATACAGCCGCTTGATATTGCCGCGGATGATCGGATAATGCGTGCAGCCCAGCACCAGCGTGTCGATCTGATGCGCCGCGATGAAATCATCCAGATAATAGTGGATGGTCAGATCCATGATCTGATTGTCGATGATTCCCTCCTCGATCAGCGGTACAAACGCAGGCGTCGCCTTGCTGAAAACATGGAGCGCCGGATTTTTTTCCAGGATCTTGCGCGGATAATCGTTGCTGGCGATGGTCGCCTTGGTCGCGATAATGCCGATGCGGTTCGTTTCGTCGCAGGTATTGGCGATCGTCCTGGCCGCCGGTCCGATGATGCCGATGATCGGAATATCGGGATAACACGCGCGCAGTTCATCCAGACAAGTTGCTGTGATCGTATTGCAGGCGATGACCATCATCTTAACGTCTTTGGACGCGAGAAAATCCGCGATCTGTTTCGCGTAGACGCGGATCGTCGAAACCGCTTTCGAGCCGTAAGGCGTCCGGGCGGTATCGCCGAAGTAGATGATGCGTTCTTCCGGCAGCTGTTTGAACAGATTCGGGATACAGGTCAGTCCGCCCAGACCCGAATCAAAAAAACCAATCGGTCGGTTGTCCATTTGGGGTTATATTCCTTTCAAATTTGTGGTACAATAATATATTATACTACCACAAAAAATGAAATTTATCTATATAGGAGGAAAAAATGTCCGATAAAAATTTACAGCAGCGCTGTCAGATCGACGCTGCCTACAAGTGGGATATCGAAGCCATGTACCCGGATGAGTCTAAGTGGGAAACCGACCTTAAGGAAGCAGTCCAAGCCGCCGAAGCATTTACCAAATACAGCGGCCATCTGACGGACTCTGCCGATACCTTGTATGAAGCTCTCGCCGAAAAAGACGCCATCTGGCGCAAGCTGGAGCACGCGTTCGTCTATGCCGCCATGCGCAAGGACGAGGACAACCGCGTCAGCAAATATCAGTCCATGGATGACCGCTGCGGCAGTGCTGTGGCCAAGGCCGCAGCCGCCATGTCGTTCTTCGCGCCGGAACTGCTCGCCGCCCCGGAGGAAACCATCCGTGGCTATATCGACGCCAAGCCGGAGCTCGCGCAGTACCGCTACGCTTTAGAGGACGCGCTGCGTGAAAAGAAACACGTGCTCAGCGCTGCCGAAGAAAACATCCTCGCCCAGCTCAGTGAAGTGACCGGCGCGACCAGTGACATCTTCAAGATGCTCAATAACGCCGATTTGACGTTTGGTACTGTAGTTGACGAGGATGGAGATACGGTAAACCTCACACACGGGAACTACATCACCTTCATGGAAAGCCATGACCGCGCTCTGCGCAAGGCCGCGTTTACCAACATGTATGAGGCTTACAAAGCGCATATCAACACGATCGCGACGACCTACAACTATAATGTCAAAAACGACGTCGTCTCCGCGCGCATCCGCAAATACGACTCGGCTCGGCAGGCGGCGCTTTCCTCCGGCAACATCCCGGAAGAGGTCTATGACAACCTGATTGCGGTCGTGCATGAGTACCTGCCGGTACTACACAAGTATATCGAACTGCGCAAAAAAGTGCTCGGCGTCGAGAAACTGCAGATGTATGACGTATACGTTCCGCTGGTGGAGCTGCCAAAAAAGGACATCCCATATGAAGAGGCGCTGCAGATGATGCAGGCAGGGCTCGCGCCGCTCGGCGAAGAATATCTCGCGCAGGTAGACCGTGGCACCAAGGACGGCTGGATCGACGTCTACGAAAACCAAGGCAAGACCAGCGGCGCTTACAGCTTCGGTTCCTATGACAGCAAGCCGTATATCCTGCTCAACTATACGGATACGCTCAAAGATGTATTTACGATTGTGCACGAAATGGGACACTCCATGCACTCCTACTATACACGCAAAATGCAGCCGTTTACCTACGGCGACCACTCGATCTTCACAGCCGAAGTGGCATCCACCGTCAATGAATCGCTTTTGATGCGCGATCTGCTGGACAAAGAGACTGACGAAAACATGCGCAAATACCTCATCAACTACTATATCGAGGAATTCCGCACGACCCTGTTCCGCCAGACGATGTTCGCGGAATTTGAAATGCTGACGCACAAGGAAGTCGAAAACGGCGGCGTGCTGACTGCCGAATGGATGTGCAAGGTCTACAATGACCTCAATAACCGGTACTTCGGCTCTGCCTTGGCACCGGACGAGTATATTCAGTACGAATGGGCGCGCATCCCGCATTTTTATCGGGCGTTCTACGTCTATCAGTACGCGACCGGCTACTCCGCGGCGACCGCGATCTCCGGCAAGATCCTCGCGGAGGGTGAAGCCGCGCGTAGGAACTATATCGAGTTCCTCAAGAGCGGTTCTTCCGATGATCCGGTCAAACTCCTTAAGATCGCCGGCGTGGATATGTCCGCCCCGGCCCCGATCCGCATGGCGATGGAGACCTTCAAAGGACTGGTCGAAGAACTCGAACAGCTGATGCAGCCGTAAGATCGATGCAGCGGTAATCAAGACAAAGCGCGCGGGCGGCGCAGGACACGAAACGCCGCCCGCGCATCAGACAACATGAAAATATGAGTTGAGGATAAGTGATGGAAAGCAAAAAAGTATTTATCTACGCGAACGACACGGAAATGTCCGCAAAAATCGAAAAGCTGCTCCGCGAAAAGCTTGTCAAATCCGGCCTTAGGGTCTATGAACAGCTGGAAATCGATACCGAACTGATCATCTGCATCGGAGGCGACGGCACCCTGTTGCGCTGCCTCCGGAGCTGTGATTTCCCGACGATCCCGGTCGTCGGCATCAACACCGGGCATCTGGGATTTTTCCAGGAGCTGCTGCCGGACAAGATTGATGATTTTATCTTCCAATACAATCAGGGAAACTTCACCGTACATTCCTACAGCACCGTCAAATCCCGTGTGGAAACGTCCTCCGGCACGATGCGCCAGATCGCGCTCAACGAGATCGCGATCAAAGGCGTACCGAACTATCCGGTACAGCTGAATATCTCCATCAATGATTCCTTTATCGAGCGTTTCAGCGGCGACGGCATCTGCGTTTCCACGCCGGCAGGCAGCACGGCCTACAATTATTCGCTGGGCGGCGCGATCGTCGATCCCCGCCTGAACCTGATGCAGGTCGCCCCGATCGCGCCGATCAATACCATTGCCTACCGCTCGTTTACTTCCAGTATCCTGCTGCCTGCAAACGACAAGCTTTCGATCATCCCTTGCGATGACGACCACCGTCACTTGAGCATCGTCGCGGACGGCTTCGCCGAAAATTACGAGGACATCCGCCGCATCGAACTGTCGATCTCCCGCAAAAAGATCAATCTGGTACGCTTCGAGTACACGAACTTCTGGGAAAAAGCAAAATCCAAGTTTTTATGATAAGAAGGGATAGCGCTTATGTCACAATTTCAATACATCGTCACAAAGCAGGATCAGGATGCCGGACGCTCCGTCAAGGAACTCGTCCGTACCCGCTTCACCTTTTCCTCCCGCCTGATGACCAAGCTGAAGCAAAACCATCTGGTCAAGCTCAACGGAGAAACCATGCAGTGGTGGATTGCCCCGGCTGCCGGTGACGTTATCACGGTCGAGCTCCCGGAGGAAAAGAGTGATTTCCCGCCGGAGGATATTCCCATTGCGGTGGTTTACGAAGACGCCGACCTTTTGGTCATCAATAAACAGCCCGGCGTGGTCGTCCACCCGACCAAGGGTAAACCCTGCCACACCATTGCCAACGGTCTGATGCAGAAGATGCTCGATGAAGGCGAAAATTACAAGATCCGTTTCGTCAACCGCCTGGATATGAATACGTCCGGGCTTTTGATCGTAGCCAAAAACAGCCACGCGCAGGATTCTCTGACCAAACAGATGAATGCGTCTGCACGCGGCTTACATAAAAAGTATAAGGCGATCGTCGTCGGTGAAATGCCTGCAGGTAGCGGCACCATCGACCTGCCGCTCGGACGCCCCGACCCGGAAGAGGTCGAACGTTGGGTCCTGCCGGTCGAACAAGGCGGCTATCCGTCCGTCACCCACTACCAGGTGCTCGATCGCTTCCATGGTCATTCCCTGGTAGAACTGGAACTGGAAACCGGACGCACGCACCAGATCCGGGTTCATCTGTCCTATATCGGCTATCCGATCCTCGGCGACCACCTGTATTGTCACGGCGATCCTTTCGCCTATCGCCGCCTGCACGGCGATCCACGCGACACTGCAAACGACGACGCGGCACTCGGTCAAGGCGGCAAGGAGATCGTTTCCGATCTCATCGACCGTCAGGCGCTGCACGCCTTTTCCCTGACGCTCACACACCCCGTCAGCGGTGAGACCCTATATCTGGAAGCGCCCCTGCCGGAGGACATGCTGGCCGTGATCGCAAAGTTGAAAGAAGGACAAAAGTGCACATAACGAAATCAAAGATTTCTATGTGCACATGGCGCTCACAGGTGAGCGCCGCTCCGCAAGGTGCTTTTGTCGTTATTCCGGAAATATCGTCCCGATATTTCCTACATAATAAAAAACGCACGCGCCTGATAAACGTGTGCGTAGGTAAATTACGGAACAATACTAATAATCCTGACTCAGCAAGAAATCAGCCAGATGCACAATCTTGACCCCGTTGATATTCCC
>DJPG01000026.1:12188-13339 GCA_002439735.1 Firmicutes bacterium UBA6418
GCACAGCCACGAAGTCGATCTCTTTGGTCGCGTTCTTGCCGATATACACATCATACCCCTTTCGCCGAAGTTCGAAGTACACGATGTTTTCGAGCATCGCGGCAACGGATTTCGGATTGAAGCCCATCTTGCAATACTTGAGCGAGGCATCGGCAAGATAGAACTTCTCCTGTGTTTTGAGAACACTCTTACCCTGCAAGTCATACCGCTGACAGCGATAGATCACGAACGCCTTTTCCAGCCATTCTAGGTAATTATATACGGACTCCACAGAGATGGAACGGCCCTCGCTTTTCATAAATTTCACGATCGCGTTCGCGGAGAATGTCTTGCCTACATTCTCGATCACATACTTCACGACACGGTTGAACAGATCAAAGTTTGTGATATGATGCCGTCTCGTGATGTCACCGGTAATGACGGAACTGTAGATACCCTCGACGATCTGATAAGCCGAACGTTCGTCAAAGCTCCCGAGAGCAACGATCGGAAATCCGCCCATCCGAATGTATTCCCGCAAAAGCTCTTTTGTGTTACGCTTCTCTTCCTTTTTAAATTTCAGATATTCGGCAAAGGATAAAGTAAAGACCGGAATGGAAATATAGCGCCCTGTCAAATAGGTGGATATTTCACCGGACATCAACTTGGAATTAGAACCGGTCACATAGATATCCGCATTGGTATCCTCCAGCAAACTGTTGACTGCCCTTTCCCATCCGCTGACCTCCTGCACTTCGTCCAACAGAAGATAATAGCGCTCACTGCCGTCCATCCTGTCTTTGATGTCACGGTACATCTGTTTCGCGGTCATACCCTCATCCAATTCTTCCGAGGTATAGCGCAGATGAATCACATGATCGGCCGAAACGCCGCTCTGTATCAAGTCATCACGAAGCATGTCCAGAATTGTTGATTTCCCGCAGCGGCGAATTCCTGCGAGGATTTTCACCAACGGAACATCCCGATACGTTTTCAGTATATCCAAATAGTAAGGTCTAACAATCATAGTCTCCCCTCCTTACCATCAGTTTACCCAAAAACTTTTTAAATTACAATAGTTTTTACTGAAATTTCGTAAAAACTTTTTACAGGCAAGAGATTTTTCAGTATTTTAGCACACTCTTTCTGTATGTGAACTTCCAGAGTTTTTG
>DJPG01000127.1:0-191 GCA_002439735.1 Firmicutes bacterium UBA6418
TTGTTTCTGCTGTTTAATCAATGGTTTACGATGATGTCGCTCCCGTTTCTGTTCGCTCTGTGGTTGCTGTTCTCCGGTATTTCCCGGTTTGTCAGCGCATTTGATCTGCGTGCCGTCGGGGTGCGCGACTGGGGATGGGTTTTCGTTATCGGTATCATCTTAATCGTCGCCGGATTCATCTGCATGATGGA
>DJPG01000127.1:269-3846 GCA_002439735.1 Firmicutes bacterium UBA6418
CTGCTGGAGGGTGTCAGTTCCATTCTCTTCGCCTGTATCCCGCGTAGCCGGTAAGCAATGCTTGGTTGCACCTTTGGCTGCAAAGCAAAGCTTTTATCATAAAATAAAAAAGAAACATGTAACAGCAAATGATGAAAAGAAATGGAGGAATGTATGATGTTACCTGTAATTTATGGAGAAAACATGTTTGATGACTTCTTTGACGATGAATTTTTCGGCGCTCATAATCCACTGTTTGGTAAACGCGCCAGAAATCTGATGAAAACCGATATTCGTGAGACCGATGACGCGAAAGCTTATCGTCTTGCTGTTGATTTGCCGGGTTTCAAAAAAGATGAGATTAGCCTTGACCTCAAGGATGGTTATTTGACCATTCGCGCCGCAAAGGGTCTGGATAAGGACGAAGAAGACAAAAAAGGTCGTGTTTTGCGTCAAGAGCGTTATGCCGGTTCTTGCGCACGTAGCTTCTATGTTGGCAACGTCAAGGCCGAAGATATCAAGGCAAAGTATGAGTTCGGCGTATTAACGGTTCTGGTTCCGAAAGAGGACGTCAAAAAGTCTCCTGTCAGCACCGCAATTACGATTGAATAAGGAACGTAGAGTTCCCGTCGAAGGAATGGATCAGAAACCGCCAAACGCAATGTTTGGCGGTTTTCCTTTGTTGGTTGAATAAAAAAACACCGATCCGATTCTCGCTCCCGCGCCGTAGCGGTTGTTTTTTTTCGCGAAATTTGCTAAAATAATCTTGTTGTAAAGCTTGGTGCGTCGCCCTCTACGCTCGTTTGCAGAGGCTGCAGAAGCAGCACGCAAGCATTTTTTATCCATTTACACATTCCATACAAACAGAAAGCAGGCATATCTATGAACCACAAACGACCAACCATGTTAATGATATTGGACGGTTTCGGACTCAATCCTTCCATCTACGGGAACGCCATTGCCGCCGCGCGCACACCGAACCTAGACGCGATTTTCGCTAAATACCCACACATCCGGCTCGCCGCAAGCGGTTCGGCTGTAGGGCTGCCGGAGGGTCAGATGGGAAACTCCGAGGTCGGTCATCTCAATATCGGCGCCGGGCGCATCGTCTATCAGGAGCTCACCCGCATCACGAAGGCCATCGATGACGGGGTTTTCTTTGATAATGTGCCTCTGAACCACGCGGTGCAGCACGTCAAGGAAACGGGTGGCACGCTTCACATTTTCGGACTGCTGTCCGACGGCGGCGTCCACAGTCACATCACACATATCCAGGCTGTGCTCAGGCTCGCGAAAATGCGCGGACTGCAAAAGGTCGTTGTGCATTGTTTCATGGACGGCCGCGATGTCCCTCCGACCTCCGGTCTCGGCTTCGTGCGGGCCATGGAGGTATATCTTTCGCAGCTTGGCTTAGGAAAAATCGGCGTGATCGCAGGGCGCTATTATGCCATGGATCGCGACAAGCGTTGGGATCGCGTGCAGCTTGCTTACGATGCCTTGACGTGCGGCGACTGCCGATCAGCTGCTTCTGCTCACGAAGCGGTGCAGGAAGCTTACGATAGAGGAGAAACCGATGAGTTTATCAAACCGACTCTCTGCTGCGGCGAAAATGATGCAAGTCCGCTGACCATACAGGACGGCGACAGCATCATCTTCTGCAACTTCCGCCCGGATCGCGCCAGAGAACTGACCCGCGCCTTTATGGATCCGGACTTCGACGGCTTTCCTCGTAAAAGGCAGGTGCAGAATCTCACTTATGTCTGCATGACGCAGTACGACGCGACCATTCCGAATGTAGAGGTCGCGTTCCCGCCTCAGGTCATCGCCAATACGCTCGGCGAATATCTGTCCGAGCTCGGCCTGCACCAGCTGCGCATCGCCGAAACGGAAAAATACGCGCACGTGACTTTCTTTTTCAACGGCGGTGTCGAACAGCCGAATCCGCTGGAAGACCGCGTTCTGATCCCATCCCCGAAAGTCGCGACCTATGATCTTCAGCCGGAAATGAGCGCGCCGGAGGTCACCGCACAGGTCATTCTGGAAATCGCATCGTCCAAATACGATGTGATTATTCTGAACTTTGCAAATGCCGATATGGTCGGACACACCGGTGTCTTTGAAGCAACGGTCAAAGCCATCGAAACGCTGGACGGCTGTGTACAGCAAATCGTAGATGCCGTTTTGGCTGCGGGCGGACAGATCCTGCTGACCGCCGACCACGGCAACGCGGACGAAATGCTCGACGCGGACGGCCATGTAGTCACGGCGCATTCGACCAACCCGGTTCCGCTGGTACATATCAGCACCGAACCGGCTACGTTTCTTAAGGACTCCGGCAAACTCGCTGACATCGCCCCGACCCTGCTGCACCTGATGGACTTAGCCGTGCCGCCCGAGATGACCGGCGACTGTCTTGTTAAATAAATAACCGTGCGCAGAGTCTTTGCAAAGCATTGAAAAGGTGGTATAATGGTTCTATCGATCGTCCCTTCGGCGTTGCCGCAAGGTCAGAACCATTGAAACGCCTTTTTCCCGCTTCGCGGCGGCGTTATAATGTCCTTGTCACAGCGATTTGAAGCCCTAGCCCGCTGATTGACGAGCCGCAGGGCGATGGCAGAAGTGAGGCAGGTCTCACGCCAAGAAGTGCAGCGCTTCACAGCGCGTGGCACTTTAAGGGCGGAGCCAAAGGCGGCAGCAGAGCCGCTCAGCGTCCGGACGAATGGTTCCATCGACGTATGTTAATTCTGGGATTTCCCGTACAAAATACATGGAGGTAATTACAAATGGCAATTTTTGATGAATTTGAAAAGAAACTGCAGGCTGATCCAAAATCGATCGTATTCACAGAAGGTACCGATGCGCGTATCCTTTCTGCGGCAAGCAAATTATTGGCAGGCAAGACACTCAAGGTCATCCTGCTCGGCGAAGCAGAAGCAGTGAAGAAGGCTGCTGCGGACGGCGGTTTCGATATCACCGGCGCAGAAATTCTCGATCCGAAGAACTATGAAGGCATGGACGAAATGGTCGCGAAAATGGTAGAGCTCCGCAAAGGCAAGATGACCGACGAGCAGTGCCGCGACGCGCTTTCCAAGGGCAACTACTTCGGTACGATGCTGGTTAAAATGGGCAAGGCTGACTGTCTGCTGGGCGGCGCAACTTACTCCACAGCCGATACCGTTCGTCCGGCTCTTCAGCTGATCAAATGCAAGCCCGGCATCAGCTCCGTAAGCTCCTGCTTCATTATGATGCGCGGTGATGAAAAGCTCGCAATGGCTGACTGCGCAATCAACATCGACCCGACGGAAGACGAAATCGTTGAATCCACGGTGGAAACTGCGCACACTGCTGAAATTTTCGGTATCGAGCCGCGTGTAGCTCTGCTTTCCTACTCCACAAAGGGTTCCGGCAAGGGCGAAACCGTTGACAAGATGCGAAATGCGACCATTCGCGTACAGGAAGCGCATCCGGAACTTGCCGTTGACGGCGAATTACAGTTTGACGCAGCGGTCGCTCCGGAAGTCGGTCAGCTCAAAGCTCCAGGTTCCAAGGTCGCAGGCTACGCCAATACCTTCATCTTCCCGAACATCAACGCCGGCAA
>DJPG01000127.1:3894-15295 GCA_002439735.1 Firmicutes bacterium UBA6418
CCGATCCTGCAGGGTCTGAACGCACCGATCAACGACCTTTCCCGCGGTTGCAACGCAGATGAAGTATATAAGATGGCATTGATCACTGCTGCTCTGATTTAAGATCGCGTGACGCAGAAGATCAATGAACGACAAGATTCAAATTCCCGCATCGCTTTGATGCGGGAATTTTTTTGCCTTTTACTGAGGGGAATGTTGATATTCGTCTATCTTTGTGGTGTCATTGAACCTATCATGCAAGAGAATGTGTTAAGTATGAGGTTCCTCGATCAGATGCGAACAAACCTGCAATACGAGAAATCCCTGCTTCATCGGGTTAGAGCAAGGAAATTAAGGAGGTTTTCGTTAAAAAAGGTCAAAAAGGCATTGTACATCATGCATTCCTTTTTTGAATGGCATCCAGATAAGCCGGTTTCCACTTGCGGATGATGGTTTCTGCAATACGGATGCCGTCTACCGCAGCGGACATGATGCCGCCTGCGTAACCGGCACCCTCCCCGCATGGATAAAAGCCGCGCAGAGTTTCTGTGGCGACGACAGAACCGCAAGTCCGCGCCAGGCTGCAGGCGCCCTCGTACTCTGCGTTTCGCGCAAAGCGAACCGGTGAGGAGCTGCGGGTTTCGACTGCTGTGATCAACGCGGTCGAAGCATCAAATCCATGAAGCTTCTGCCCTAGATGCGGCATGGCTTCCCGCATTGCGGCAATCGCGAAGTCCGGCAGGCAGCTTTCTACCTGCGAAGCCTTGCCGTCACGTAGCTCACCCCAGGTGCAGCGCGGCGGCACGTAGGTGCTCCCACCGGCAAGGAAAGCCTGCTGCTCCAGTTTCTCCTGAAACACTACGCCTGCAAGCACATCCTCACTTCCAAAATCTGACGTCCGCACATCACAAAGCAAGGCACTGTTTGCCGTGCCGCTGTCACGGTCATGATAGCTCATCCCGTTCGTCACGACGCCTCCCGCTTGCGACGAAGCTACGATAACCTTGCCGCCCGGACACATGCAAAACGTGTAAACACCACGACCGTCCTCGCAGCGCCAGTTCAGTTTATAATCCGCCGGCGGCAGTCCCATCTCCCGTCCGGGCGCGCCATACTGTGCGGTATCGATCAGATCCTGCGGATGTTCAATCCGCACGCCCACAGAGAATGGCTTCTGCCTCATTTCGATCCCACGCGCGTGCAGCCAGCGGAAAGTATCGCGTGAACTATGACCAATGGCGAAAATGACAGCTTGGCAAGGGATAGCTTTCGCTGTACCCACGTCTTCACAGGAAATCCCATTGACCCGGCCGTCTTCTACACGCAGATCCTGCACCAACGTGCTAAAGCGTACCTCCCCGCCGAGATGCTGGATCTCTTCACGGATGTTCTTGACAACGACGCGCAGCACATCGGTACCGATATGTGGTTTTTGCTTATATAAAATCTCATCCGGCGCGCCGGCCGCCACGAACTCTTCCAGTACTTTGCGAATCCGCACATCTTTGATACCGGTCGTCAGCTTGCCGTCACTGAACGTGCCGGCGCCGCCCTCTCCAAACTGCACGTTGGACTGTGTATCCAGTACCCCGTCCTTCCAGAATTTTTCCACTGCGACAGTTCGAGCGTCCACGTCTTGGCCGCGCTCCAGTACCAGCGGCCGCAGACCGGCCTGTGCTAAGATCAGTGCCGCAAACATACCCGCTGGACCAAAGCCGACGATCACCGGTCGATCTCGCAATACGCGCTCTGCCACATCTTCCTCATAAACCGCCGGATGATAGGTCAGATCCGGCGCGGCCTCCAGTTTCAGTTTCGGATTTGCAGCCAGTCTGACCTGCTTTTGGGGGCTTTTTTTTGAAACCGCCGTAAAATCGACCGAGTATACCAAGCGAATATCCTTCTTATCCCGCGCGTCAATCGATTCTTTTACAATTTTCCAGTCTTTGATCAGAAGGTTCCGATTGCCGATCCGCTTCAGGATCTTCTGCGGCAGAACATCGGTCTTTTCATCCGGCCGCAGTCGGATCTGATGGATTCTGTACATATAGAAAGCTCCCTCCCGTTTTTCCGTCATGTGCGAAGTAAAAGCATAGCCGCCATCGCTCTCCCGGCACGGATCCCGGTCAGCCAGGCATGATGCAGATTATACCCGCCGCAGGGGCCGGCATATTCCAGTACCTCACCTGCGAAGTACAGTCCCGGAACGAGGCATGACTCCATTGTGAGCTCATTCACCTGACTTTCCCGCACGCCGCCTGCAGTCACTTGCGCCTCATTCCATCCCTTCGTGCCGCATATCGTCAGGGAAAAGTGCTGCAGTCCGTCCGCAAGCACTCCAAGCTGTGATGCGGACAGGTTCGCAGCACTCATTTCCGGTCGGATTCCTGCGCGCCGCAGAAGGTACTCTGCCAGCGGTGCCTTGACCAGTGTCCGCAAAAGGTCTGCCGCGCAGCAATCGCAAAGCGCAAAATGCGATTGGAAGAACTCCAGCAGCTCCGTGCGCGTAAAATCCGGAACCAGATTCAGTACCAGACGATAATCAGCGAATAATGCGCGGATACTGCGTCCGGAAGTCTTATCCAGCCGGATCCGACCGGACAGGTTCAAAATGCAGATCCCCGACAGTCCATCCGCGCGGAACTGCACCTCTCCGGCTTCCTGCGCGCAGATCCTGTCATCGCGCAGGAGGCTCACCTGTGCTTTGGCACGAATCCCTTTCAGCACGGTCAGATCCTCCGCCGTATCGATCGCCGTCAGTGCCGGTACCGGCGTAATGACCTCATGTCCAAGTGCCCGCGCGAACCGATAGCCGTCGCCGGTACTGCCAAACACGCCGTAGGACTTGCCTCCGGTCGCGATCAACACCGTTTTTGCCGTAAGCCTCTGTGCCGCATCGTCAAGGCTTTCTTCCGTGATTTTCTTCCTTGCATCATGCGCTTTTTTTGTGCTTCTGCGCGTAGCAGCGCGATCCTCTTCTGCAATATTATCTTCCATAGTGAAAAGATGGAAGCCACCCGTCTGCATGGCTTCCACACTTTGAATTTCACAGCTTGTCATGATTCGCACGCCCAATCGCCGCGCCTGCTCTGTCAGAACCGCCGCGACCTCCTGCGCGTCTTCATTATAAGGATACCGCCTGCCATCTTCCTCCTCGCGTACCGCGATCCCCGCGGCACGAAAAAAGTCCGTTACGGTCTGCTGATGTCCGCACGCGGCGTTGGAAAGATTGCACCTGCCGTTTCCGGTCACGCTGAGCTTTTTGCCCGGAATCTCTTTTTTTTCCAAGAGCAGAATGGAAAGCTCCTTTCCGATCTGTTTTGCCTCACGTCCGGCTTCGATCGCGGCCGCAAGTCCTGACGCGCCGCCTCCGACGATCGCAATATCCCAGACTTGTCTCATTTAGGCTTTCTCACTTTCCTTTTTTATTTCTTCACCGTTTCCCACGGCCGTGCCGCCCTCTGCCGATTTGTCCGCCGCGCTTCCGATATTCTCTGCTTCTTCCGTACCGGGCTTTGGTGCCATCGTAATATCCAGCACTTCCTCCGGTGTCGCTTCAATCACACGAACCTCGGCTTTAGCGTCTTTTGCCGCTTTAATCGCAACTTTCGCCGCCTCATGCGCCTCAGCCGCCTTGGCTGCCGCCTCTTCCAGTTTTTCTACTTTCGTTTTCAGATAGTCCGGCTTTTGAATGATGATCGTCGCGCCGACATTGACGATATTAATACCCTGCACAATCACGCAAAGACCAACCATGGTCATCGTCTGCAGGTTGAAGATATCGCTGTCGAAGAACACATACAGCCCACAGATCAGATTGAACAGTCCGGTCACCAGATGATCATAAAAATCATGTTGCCGTTCTTCGATCTTTTCCCAGGCGCGCACAAAATTACGGATACCGGTCGTAATGACCCACAGACCCAATACCGCCGGAACGACTGCATCTGCGGTCAATTTGTTCAAAATAATCAGAGCGCCGAGCATAAAGGTTGTCGTACCATCAATCAGAATCCAGGTTCTTTCCTCATTGTCACCGCGGTAACTGCTGTAGGAAATGCATTCGATCACACCAGCGACCATAAATGCCAATCCGATTGGAAACGCAACGGATAAGAACGTGATTCCACTGTTTGCCATTAAATAAACGCCGGCGCCTATAAACAAGACACCTGTTGCCATTGTCAATATTCTCACGAGATTTGTCCTCCATTTCTCGTAATATTATACCGAGAAATCGCTTTCAAGTCAAGAAACGCGGAAACTCTTCACAAAAACCACATAACTGTGATACAATGTTCTTGGCACTGCGATCGGCGAGCCGCAAGGCGAAGACGGAGCAGATGCAAGACAGGTGCCCGAGCGAAGGCGATCGGCGAGCCGCAAGGCGAAGACGGAGCCGCTCAGCGTCCGGGCCAATGTTCCAGGTTTGACAGAAAGGAGTCGCCCAATTACCATGGCAACGAAAGATTTCACAGAAAGCTATACAAATCCGAACGTTCTTACCCGGCAAGACGCGAATCCGAGGGATCGCGTCATCCTGCACTGTGACATGAATGGCTTTTTCGCTTCCGTGGAGCTTTTGGAGCGTCCGGAACTGCGCGATGTGCCGATGGCCGTCTGTGGCGATCCGGACAGCCGCCACGGGATCATTCTGGCCAAAAACGAACCGGCCAAAAAATACGGCATCGTCACCGCCGAGACCATCTGGCAGGCAAAGCGCAAATGTCCGGAGCTGGTGTGCGTCCCGCCGCATATGCAGAAGTATCGTCACTACTCCGCCGAGATCAACCGGATCTACTGCCGCTATACCGACATGGTACAGCCGTTCAGCATCGATGAGTCCTGGCTCGACGTCACTGCCAGCCGGAAGCTGTTCGGCAGCGGACGGGAGATCGCCGATCGGATCCGCCTTTCTGTCAAAGAAGAACTGGGATTGACTCTTTCGGCCGGCGTATCCTTTAACAAAATTTTCGCCAAAATGGGTTCAGAATACAAAAAACCGGATGCTACGACTGTGATTACCCGACAAAATTTCCGCGACCTGCTCTGGCCTCTGCCGATCCGAGAGCTGTTCACTGTTGGACCGGTCACTGCGGAAAAACTGACGAAAAAAGGAATTCGCACCATCGGCGCGCTCGCGAAAGCTGACTCCGCATTTCCGGAAGCCCTGTTAGGAAAATCCGGGCGTATCCTCTGGGAATATGCCAACGGTCTGGACGAAAGTCCGGTCGCGCGCTTTTCGGATCGGGAACCGATCAAGTCCATCGGCAATGGCACCACGTTTCGCAAGGATCTGCTGACACGCGACGAAATTCTAACTGCCGTTACCGCCCTGTCCGACACAGTAGCCGCGCGCCTGCGTAGCTGCGCGCTTAAGGCGCGCGGCATCAAAATCGATATCAAAAACCCCGATCTCAAAACGATCTCCAGGCAAAAGCAGCTATCCTGTCCGACTCACCTGACGTCCGAACTCGTCACAGCAGCCATGGAGATCATCCTGGCCTCCTGGCGCATTGGTCAGCCGATTCGTCTTTTGACAGTGACCGCCATTTATTTATGCGAGGAAGGCACGGACGAACAGCTGAACTTTCTGGCGGGCGATCCGGCGGAACGCGAACGGGCGGAACGCATGGAGCAGGCCATGGATGAAGTACGAAAAAAATACGGCACCGCAGCCATCGGCTTCGGCGCTGTCATGCAAAACGAAATTGGCGCTACGGTTCGCGGCGATCTGCTCGAAAGCGAGGTAATCATGCCACAAAAGACTGATCACAAAGGTTAGATTTCTTTATTGTTTTTTCCCGCAAAGAGCAGCTGCACGATCTTCGCGATCTTTGACATTCTTTCCTCTTCACTGAACTCCTCTTCCGCCGGATATTTTTTAACGGTCGTTTCCACACGATTCCTTCCGCACAGCGCCGAGATCTTCTGATATTCTTCATCCGAAAGCTGCGTCATGGCGATGCCCGCATAGCCGTAGAACACGCCCGGATACGATCGGTTCAAGCAGTTCAGGATCCCCGGCGAAGGCAATCGCAAAAGCTCAAAAACGGCGGCTGTCCGCTCGGACAGCCGCCTGATGTTCATGCATGTAGCGTCTAATTGTAGCAGTTGCAGAAGATGATCACTAAGAGCAGGAAGAAGAACAATAAGCTGGTATCTACGCCGCCTTCGCCTAAAAGATTGCAATTATTTCCCATAAAATTCACCTACTTCTTTCAGATTTAAATTTTGGTTTTCTTATCACAGTTCTGTCTCCGACTTACGTCTCGGCCTCACTGTGTAAGTACATTAACACTATATGAAAAGACCGGCAAATGTGTGCCGGTCTTGCGGATATTTTCCGTCCGCAGGACAAGATCCGTCCTGCCATTCTTTTGTGCTTCGGGGATTTGTCGGCAAGTTCTTCAGCGCGGGATATCACCTCCGCTGAGCGCATCGTCATAAACCGCGCGGCTACCGCCGATGAATTTCGGGCGGGTTCTCGCGCAGACCAAATGTGCCTTGCCGATCTGGTTCAAGGAAAGTCTGACCGGAACCGCCACGTGCCTGAGCTGCATGCCAATCAGGGTGTCACCGATGTCCATGCCTGCGTCCGCCTTGATCTCTTCGACCGCTACCGGACATTTCGCGTGTTTGTAGACCATCATCGCGAACGAACCACCTGCGTGCGGCTGCGGCACCACATTGACAATCTCCGTCCCCGGGAGCAGTGCGCTTTTTTCTACAATGACCGCCCGGTTCAAATGTTCGCAGCACTGTGCCGCAAGATAGATGCCTTTCGGTGCCAGCACACTCATCACGCCCTCGTAAACCGCGCCCGCCGCATTGATATCAGAGCCTTTTCCGATGTGCAGGCCTACGACTTCACTCGAGCTGCAGCCGATCACCAGGATATCTCCTTGCTTCAGTTTCGCAATTTCCACCAATTCCGCGCAGGCTTTCCGCGCATCCTCTCGAATTTGTTCATATGTCACGTTCATCTTTCGCTCCCTCGTTTCTGTCTGCCGCTTCCGGCAGCCTTTTGTTCAAAAGCCCGCAGCGCTTAAATCTGCCAACTGTTGAGATATTTTTCCTGCTCCGGTGTCAGGGTGTCGATCTCGATCCCCCAGGCTGCCAGTTTTCTTCTGGCGATGATATCATCAATTTCACCGGAAACATCAATCACCGTATTCTTCAGCTTGCCGCGGTTTTGCAGGATATACAGCGCGGACATGGCCTGTACCGCAAAGCTCAGATCCATGATCTCCGCCGGGTGTCCGTCGGCTGCCGCGATATTGACCAGGCGACCTTCCGCGAGCACATCGACCCACTTGCCGTTGGTAAGCTGATAGCCCATGATGTTTTCACGCAGTTCTTTTTTTGCGACGCAGGCTTTTTCGAGGCTGTTCATGTCAATCTCGACATTGAAATGGCCTGCGTTGGCGAGAATTGCGCCGTCCCTCATCTTCAGCATATGCTCAACCGTGATCGTCCAGGCGCATCCCGTTGCCGTAACAAAAATATCACCGAGCGGCGCGGCATCCTCCATCTTCATGACACTGTAACCATCCATCCGTGCTTCGATTGCTTTGATCGGGTTGATCTCGGTCACGATGACCTGCGCGCCGAGCGCTGCCGCACGCATCGCGATGCCGCGTGAGCACCAGCCATAGCCGATCACAACGACCGTCTTTGACGCTATGATCAGGTTCGTATTGCGCATAATGCTGTCCCAGGTCGACTGTCCGGTACCGTAACGATTGTCAAACAGGTGCTTGCAGTCCGCGTCATTGACGGCCACCATCGGAAATTTGAGCACGCCCTCACGTGCCATCGCCTTGAGGCGGATGATTCCACTGGTCGTTTCCTCGCAGCCGCCCCAGACCTCTTCTGCCAAATCCGGACGCTTTTCGTGAATGCAGCTGACCAGATCCGCGCCGTCGTCTATGATGATGTTCGGTTTGTGCTCCAGAGACATTTCGATATGCCTTGCATATTCTTCCGGCGTTGCCGCGTGATAAGCATAGACATGCAGACCATCGTCGGCAAGCGCTGCCGCAATCTCATCCTTGGTGCTGAGCGGGTTGGAGCCGGTAATGGACATCCGCGCACCGCCGGCTGCCAGTACTTTGCACAGATAAGCCGTCTTGGCTTCCAGATGCACAGATAAGGTAATCTTCACGCCCTCGAACGGTCTGGTTTTCGTAAATTCTTCCTCCAGCCCGCGCAGCAGCGGCATGTGTTCGCGTACCCAGGCGATCTTCTGATGTCCCTGCGGTGCCAGGGAAATATCTCGGATTTCGTAATCTTTCATGGTTCTTTCTTCTCCTTGTGAATCGTGTTTCGCGCAGTCGGTTTCTTACTCTACGGTCACAGACTTCGCTAAGTTCTTTGGCTTATCGATATTACAGCCACGTTCCCTGGCCACATAGTAGGCAAAAAGCTGAAGCGGCACCACACTGAGCAGCGGCGTCAGTTCATCCCGACAATAAGGAATGTAGATCACTTCATTGCTCTGCGCTTCAATCGCGCGGTTTCCCTCCTTGGCGATCGCAAGCACATGCGCGCCTCTGGCTTTAATTTCCTGAATGTTGGAAAGCATTTTTTCATACAACGCGTCCTGCGTTGCCAGGCAAAGAACCAGCGTACCCGGTTCCATCAGCGCGATGGTTCCGTGCTTCAACTCACCGGCGGCAATCGCGAAGGAATTGATATAAGAGATCTCTTTCAGCTTGAGAGAACCCTCATAAGCGACAGCCGAATCCAAACCTCTGCCGATGAAAAAAACCTGATCCCGGTTGTAAAGGATCTTCGCAAGTGCCTCCACATCGCGCACGTCCTGTAAATATTCCGCAAGCTTACCCGGAATTTCGCGAAGAGCTTCCACAAACTGATGATACGCCGCATCTCCGATTCGTCCAAGCGTTCTACCCATGTGCAACGCCAAAAGATACATACAGGTCAGCTGTGTGGTATACGCCTTGGTGGAAGCCACAGCGATCTCCGGACCCGCCCAGGTATAGAACACATCGTCGGATTCCCGCGCTACGGAACTTCCTACCACATTGACCACGCTCAGTACCCGCGCGCCCTTTGCTTTGGCTGCGCGCAGCGCTGCCAGTGTATCCAGCGTTTCGCCGGACTGGCTGATCGCGATGAACAGGGTTCGATCATCGACCAACGGATCCCGATACCGAAACTCCGACGCCACATCGACCTCGACCGGGATCTTCGCCATCTTTTCGATGATGTATTTTCCGACCAAGCCCGCATGATACGCGGTACCGCAGGCTACAATGTAGATGCGGCTGACTTTCTCCAGATCCTCTTTTGTGAGAGAAATGCCATCCAGCTTAATGTTGTCTGCATCGTCCAGGCGGCGATTCAAGGTTTCACTGACCGCTTTCGGCTGCTCGTGGATCTCTTTGAGCATGAAATGCGCATAGCCTTCCTTTTCGGCTGCGTCCACGTCCCAACTCACGTGGAAAACCTCTCGCTGCACCGGTTTGCGATTCTCGTCAAAAATCGCGATTTGATCCGCCGTGACAACGACCATCTCACCGTTTTCAATCAGATAAATTTCTTTACAATATTTCAGCAACGCCGGAATATCCGACGCAATAAAATTTTCTCCCTTTCCGATTCCTGCGATCAGCGGCGCGTCTTTACGAACCGCAACGATCTTGTTCGGGTCTTTGCTGGAAACAACCGCGAACGCATAAGCGCCCGTCATTTCCTGTGTTGCCCGGTAAACAGCGTCTTCCAGCGTTTTGGCGTCCCGCATATAGATGCCGATCAGCTGTGCGATGACTTCGCTGTCTGTCTCGGTTTGAAAGCGGATCTGATACTGCTCTGTCAGCATCGTTTTGAGTTCCACGAAATTCTCAATAATACCATTGTGCACGATTGCCACGGTACCGCTTGCATCAATATGCGGATGCGCGTTGATATCCGAGGGCGCGCCATGCGTCGCCCAGCGAGTGTGTCCGATGCCGGTATGGCTTTCAAGACTGATGCCTCTGCGCGCTTCCTGCTCTAAAAGTTCTTCCAGATTTTTGATTTCCCCTACTTTTTTTCGGATGTCGATCCCGCCATTGCGCACAAGCGCAATGCCTGCGGAGTCATAACCCCTGTACTCCAGACGTTTCAGACCATCCAGTATCACGTCCTTCGCGTTGCGTTTACCTACATATCCTACAATTCCACACATATTGCTATCTCCTTTTGTTGATCGACCGCGGTCTTTTCCACTGCGCTCCATTTCTCTTCCGGCTCGCCGCCAATCTCGCACGCAAGGCGTACGGACGCCGGGCTATCCCAGTCTGCGCTCAATCAGCGCTGCCAGCTCCTCCGCAAGCGGACGAATCACCGCGAGGTCACTGCCCTCCAGCATCACTCGCACCAGCGGCTCGGTTCCGGACGGACGAATCAGCACGCGCCCGTTTCCAGCCATTTTTTTCTCCAGCTCTTGGATCGCTGCGGCGACCTCGGTGTCTTTCATATAAGTTTTTTTATAGTCGTTATTGATCTTCGCGTTGACCAGCACCTGCGGATAGATCCGGATGTCATCGGCAATCTCGGATACTTTACGCCCATCCTCCAACACCGCTTTGACAAACTGCAAAGAGGAAAGCGTACCGTCGCCGGTGGTCGCGAATTCTCGAAAGATAATGTGCCCGGATTGCTCACCACCGATCACACAGCCGCTTTCCAGCATACGTTCCAGCACGTAACGGTCACCGACTCCGGTCACGTCCACTGTGATATCTTCTGCTTCCATCGCCTTGTGAAAACCGATGTTGCTCATGACCGTCGCGGTTACCTTGTTCTCTGCCAGGCGCCCCTCACGTTTGAGCATTTTCGCACAGATGGCGATCGTTTTATCGCCGTCGACGACGCGTCCCAGGTCATCACAGACGATCAGACGATCCGCGTCCCCGTCAAAGGCCAATCCGAAGTCCGCATGCAGTTCTTTGACCTTCGCCGCGAGTCCCTCCGGATGCGTAGAACCGCAGGCAGCATTGATGTTCACGCCATTCGGCTGATTACCGATCACGGTGACATCCGCTCCCAGCGCGCGGTAGACACGCTCCGCGACCTGATAGGCTGCGCCGTTCGCGCAGTCGAGAACGATCTTTTTGCCCTCCAGCCTGTAGTCGACGGTTCCGAGCAGATGCTTTTCGTAAAGCTGCTGGCTGTTTTCTTCGGCCTCCAGACATTTTCCGATCAGTTCTCCGGTGATGTGGCGGTTGACATCCACGCTGCTGATGATGATATCTTCGATCTTTTCCTCCAACAAGTCATCCAGCTTATAGCCGTTGCCGTTAAAAAACTTGATGCCGTTGTATTCGAAGCTGTTGTGTGAAGCGCTGATGACAATACCTGCATCTGCCTCATAGTGCTGCGCCAAAAAAGCCACCGCCGGCGTCGGCAGGAC
>DJPG01000127.1:15327-15756 GCA_002439735.1 Firmicutes bacterium UBA6418
TTGCCACCGACGGCCAAAATGCCCGCCGTCAACGCGTTTTCCAGCATATCACCGGATATCCTGGTATCCTTACCGATCAAAATAACCGGTCTTTTGTTTTCTTTCTTTAAGACATAAGTGCCTGCTTTGCCGAGGTTAAAGGCAAGCTCCGGCGTCAGTTCGAGATTCGCGATCCCACGGACACCATCGGTGCCGAAAAGTCGTCCCATATTCCCTCCGATTCACAGGAAGCCGCTTAGCAAGCGGCTCTCTGATAGGTTTTGATCACAAACGGTTTCTGCGGAGACCGTGCCGTCCCTACTACTGCACGTCCTCACTGATGATTATATTAATTTCCTTCGGGTTGTATTCCAAATCCGCCAGGTCTTTCTTGCTTGTGCAGGAAAGACGCACGGTATGAGTGCCGGCTTCCAGATCCTGCACGTTGGC
>DJPG01000047.1 GCA_002439735.1 Firmicutes bacterium UBA6418
CTTATATATTAGCGCTTACAAGCACAGAAGCCTATGATGCTGCAACTGCGCGGAGGGATTTTCTTATTGCAGCAGCCCCCGTTCTTCTGGACATGGCAGACAGAAAGCTCGAAGATGACGACCGCCGCAAAGAGCTGAAGACCGTATGGCGCAAGAAGCCATACAAAGGAATTCTGACCATCGGCAACGTCGCCTCTCTCTATTAGGCAAAATGCACAGCACAGTTTTCGGAGAAAGATACGGAGAAAGATATTATCTTTGCGTTCAAATCAGAAGGGGAGAGGGCTGTGGGTAAGTGTCCGCGCTGCGGGCGCAATGTCATCGAGAACTCAAAAGGCTATGGCTGCGCAGGATACGCAGAGAATGATAGATGCGGCTTTTTCCTGAGTAAGACAACCCCGATTCTGGAGAAGGCGAAAAAGACCGTCACGAGGAAAATGGCGGAAAAACTCTTGAAAGAAGGCAAGGTCCATGTAAGCGGCCTCATCTCAAAGACCGGCAACGTCTATAACGCAGACTTGAGACTGAATGACAATGGACGGTTTGTTCGCTTGGACCTGGAGCTTGAGAAACGCTCCTGTTCAAAAAAGTAGGCTCGAAAAAGGAAGAGAAAAAAGGATTAAGTATCTGATTGTTACAGAACGGGGACAGTGACCTTTCTGCTTGACTAAACACAGAAAGTGTGATACTATGTTGACGCATTTGAAGCTCTGCATTATCCCGGAATCTTGTCTGCCGGGCTTGAAGGGTTTTCCCGGAAACGGGATGGAGAGAAATCCTTCACAGTGGAATCGACTCTCCATGATGAAGCTGCTTTCCGGCGTATGGCTGAGAAACGGTGTCGCAGAACTCCTGGTTAAAGCTTGTTTTTCTCGTAATCTCACCAAAGAACTCTGTTTCTGAGATCCAAATCCGTGGATACCGGCGTATGGCAGAAGCGGACACGCGATAGAAGATATGGGACAAATGGCGAGAGTGCGAGCGTCACGGCTGCGACTATAATGCAATACCGCACATGATTTGGATTGTACTCCGTCATGTGTGGTATTTTCATAAATGGATTCATATCTGTACGAAAAGCCAGGTGACAAAACACGCATAATGCGATATAGTGAGCTTTTTATACCGAAAGATCTGAAACACCCCGGCAGAAAAAACAGAATATGGAGCTGTAAGACACCTGCCGTTTTCGACTTTGAAGATAGCGGGTGCTTTTTTATTTCTGCGGAAAGAAAAATGCACCCGGCGTTTGTACCGAGTGCATTTTCTTACTTTCCAAATAAATCGCTGTGCGTTCCTGTCCGGGATAATGTCAAGACGAGCAAATCGTTCTCAATCCGATAGACCAATAGCCAATCCGGCTGAATGTGGCACTCACGATGTCCGACCCAGTTTCCGGTTAAAGCGTGGTCTTTATTCTTTTCTGGAAGCTGTTCGCCGCTTGCCAGTTTGCGAATGATGTCATCCAGAAGGTCAATATCAAGATGACGTTTCATCGCCAGCTTGTAGTCCTTCTTAAATTGATTTGTCCAAACAATGTCTAAATGGTTACTCATTCTTTTAACGCCCTCAATGCTTCCTCTACATCCGAGTAGCGTTTTACAGACGGATCACGGGCAATGCGTTCTGCTTCCAGCATTGCTGCCATCGTTTCCTTGTTCGGCTGCTCTATGCGAACATCAAAAGGAAAACCGCCGACACGGAGCGACTGGCGAAGAAACACATTGATAGCGGTAGTAAGGTTGATACCTAATTCACCATACATTGCTTCGCACTGTTTCTTAATGTCGCTGTCCATACGGACACTGAAATTAGTTGTGGTAGCCATGAATGTCAACTCCTTTCCTTGCTATTGCACTTATATTATATGTGATTTGCATTGCACAGTCAATCTATTAGATGGAAAATTCACAGAAAAGTCAATAATTTTTTTGGAGGAACAGCCTATTGAATGTATTTGAAGCGGTCAAACAGAACTTGACCACCCGACAGGCGGCAGAGATGTACGGCATTCACGTCAGCCGTCACGGCATGGCAGTCTGCCCGTTTCGGTATCAGCTATGACAACAAACAGAAGCACAGAGCCAAGCCCCATATCCGAGAGTCTGCCCCGGCGCAGAGATACCACCAGGAAGAAGCGGAATGTGTTGGCGTTCTCTGCCATATAGAAGATACTAAACACACGTAAAACATTATATTCTAAAGAAAAAGAACTGACCTGCTTTTGCGATTTGCTTATTCCAAAAAAAGACGGAAAAAAGCAAGCGAAAGCGACTGCCGAATAGGTTGACAAATGAAGAATAAAAAGCTAAAATATTGGCATCCGACTATAATTGAGGAAAGGAGAACCAGCGCTGTTCGGATTATAAAGCGTTGGATACCGAACGCAATGAAAAAGAAATTTTCCGGTCTGATCCTTGCTTTGGTCATGGTATTCTCTCTTGCGCTTCCCGTATATGCTGCCGAAGGCTCCGAAACTGCTGAACCTACGGAAGCGGTGGAGGAAGTTGAGGAGGTCCAGGAGGTCGCAGATACCGTCGCCCCCTCTCAAGCGGAAGATGCTGCTGAGGCTGCGGACTCTTCCGAAGCCGCCACGGAGGCTGCATCTGCGGAGACCACCGCTCCCGCAGAAGCGGAGACCGCCGCCAGGAGTGGGATGTCTCCCACCATGATCTTCTGTCTTGTGCTGATTGTCTTCGGCCTGCTCATCGTAACTCAGAGCAAGAATCTGAGCAAGATTGGCAAGAAGATGAAGAAGAACAAAGAGAAGAAGTAAGCGCCCGCAATTAAGCAGCCGTCCTCATGCGGGGGCGGTTGCTTTTTTCGTGAAAGAAGGGAAGGAGTGCAGGATATGGGGAAATTGGTAAGTGCTAAAACAGCAGCGGCAAGAATGCTGAAAGCATACGGAAAGAGATACAGCTATACATGCAGCAGCTGCTGCAACTGTCAGAAAACGAGCTATGCCGAGCGTGCCTGCATTGCATACAGCGACCGTCTGGCATGGAACAAATTTGAGAAAGCCTGCGGATTGTACAATAGACCGTTTTATGGAATGAAACCGCAGCTGAAGCAGCTGGAGCGAGTCTATGGGGAAGACAGAGAACAGCCCCAGAATGATTTTGAACAATTCGGCTTTTTCTGAACCCAAAAGGGAGTTATGGTATGAAACACAAGATAGACAAAACGCTCTCACCGGCAGAACAGGAAAGAATCAGAAAGCAGCGCGTCATGGAATCGCAAATGCGGTCTCATGCGTCCAGAAAAGCCAGACATGCGAAGCTGTTAGAGGAACAGCCCGCAAGGAATTTTGAAAATAACCCGGATTTTCGGAAAATCATAAATGCAATCAAGGAGGAGAGAAAATGAGTACGCAGCGGGTAAGCCTGACCGACGCTTGTACCGGGGAAAATCTTCGGCACGAACTGTATTACGGCGATATGTACCGCATCAAAACAACAGTCGATGCAAAAAAAGAGGGGTGGCGGGATGTCCTTCATATCAGCATTCCGTTTTCTCCGAGAAAGGAGGTCGAATTCATGCGCCGGTTCCATGTGGACCGGAGCGAACTGGATGATTTCTACAAGAATCTGATCCAGGCGGTATACAGACATGAGGCAATTTCCAGAGCCATGCTGGAGTCGGATTCTGAATCTCTGAAAAAGAGCGCCATTGATTACACGACAGCGGAAGTTATTATGAAGGATGAGCAGAACCCGAAAAAGGGCGTGGACATCTTCCTGGTCCAGAACATGGCGGATCCCTTCACCAAGACCGCCGAGTTCAACAGCAGTGGAACAAATCTGAATACCGTCCTGAATCTGGGCATCCGTATGCTGGCGATCATCAAGCAGATGTCCGAGCACAATATGACCATGGGTGTTATCGATATTGACTCTCTTTTTCTGGAAAGCAATACGGCAGGGGAGAAGACCGGCTTCACGCTGAAGGATGGATTCTTCTTCTACAGCACGATGCCCGGAAAGAAGCCGCCCGTTCTGACGAAGGATACGGAGCCGTATGTGCTGCCTTACCTCTATAGCGGAGAAGTGGAGCAGGATGCCAATACTGACGTATATATGCTCTGTAAGCTCCTCTGGGTCATTCTGGACGGCAAACACTATGCCGACGACTGCTCTGTGGACATCAATACAGACCCGCAGCCCAAATATGCGCCGGACGACCTTTGCGACGCACTGAAAGCCGGTATGGATATCGGCTACGCTGCCTATAAGCAGCTCAATACCGTTCTGCGCGGCATCTCCAAGCAGATCAAGACCGGCGTGAGAGAGAATGTTCGCATTCCCTTTGCAGCCCCCTCTTATTTGGCATCAACCTTCAGAAACTTTACAGGAGCAGTATACAATCATCGGCGGTTTTGCCTGTGGTTTACTCATGACCGACGCTGGACTTGATTTTCGCCAGACTGTAGATATTGACATGGTTCTTACCGTCGAGGCAATGACGACTGAGTTTGCCAACGCCTTCTGGGCTTTTATTGAAGATGGCGGATATCAGGCCAGGCAGCGCAGTAACGGAAAGCCGGAGTTTTATCGGTTTGTGAATCCGACGAATCCGGCTTATCCAAAAATGATTGAGCTTTTTTCAAGGCTGCAAAACAATGTAAGGCTCCAGCCAAATACGCATTTGATGCCCTTACATATTGACGATGAGGTTTCTAGCCTTTCTGCGATCCTGCTTGACGATGACTATTACCACTTTTTGCTGGACGGCAGAACGGAAGCAGACGGTATCTCCATTCTGGATGCGGAACACATCATCCCTCTCAAAATGAAGGCTTGGCTGGATCTGCGAGATAAAAAGGAACAGGGAATCCATGTGAATTCCAGAGATATACGAAAACACCGGTTGGATGTTTTTCGGCTGTTTCCGCTGATTCGGGAAGACCTGCGAATTGTGGTTCCCGAATCTGTCAATAACGATATTCAGAACTTCATATCCGAAATCAAGGAAACAGATATTCGGCTGATTGACATTGGAATCTCTCGTTCTAAAGAGTCTATTCTGGATATTTACAGCAAGATGTATATTGCGCAAGTGGGTGATAAATCTTCTCCAGAAGGACAAGGATAAGTAATTATTTTGGAGGTGCGCCATGGCACTGGAAAATAAATTGGGACTGACAAGCCCTGCCGATCTTGCCCGTGAAGAAGAACGCATCAGCAAGAAAAAGGCGGTAGAGCTGTTTGAAAACGGCGTGCTCGATACGCTCCCGGCGGGTCAATTCTCGACCTTGCAGGCAATTCACAAGTATCTGTTTGAAGATATTTACGACGTTGCCGGTAAGCTGCGCACGGTGAATCTGGCGAAGGGCAATTTCCGCTTTGCGCCGCTGATGTACCTGGAAGCAGCACTGGCCAACATCGACAAGATACCGCAGTCCACTTTTGACGAGATCATCGAAAAATATGTAGAAATGAATATTGCCCACCCATTCCGGGAGGGCAATGGCCGCAGCAGCCGCATCTGGCTCGACCATATTCTGAAAACCGAAATCGGCATGGTCGTGGACTGGAGCAAAGTAGATAAAGAGGATTATCTCCTTGCAATGGAGCGCAGCCCCATCAAGGATGTGGAGATCAAGGTGCTTCTGAAGGCGGCCCTGACCGATGAGGTGGGAAGCCGTGAAGTGTATATGAAAGGTATTGACCACAGCTACTATTACGAAGGGTATGCGACCTTCAAGGCGGAAGATTTGAGTAAGGAATGAGGTGCAAATATGCCGGATCAGAATTGGCAATTTGAACTGGAAAAATATATCAAGCAGGGTGAACCTGACCGAACCGAAAAAAGCGAAGCGTGGCAGACTGCCATCGGCTTGCAGGCGGTTGATGGGCTGAACACCTCTGCCTATCTGCTGGATACGGCCAAGGATCACATCGAGGGAAAAATCACCATCGATGAGGCCCAGCAACGCATCCATAGCTATTATGAGCAGCGTATCATCCGCACCGAAATAGAGAATGAAACCAAAGAAGCGGACATCGTCTCTGCCAGAATCGCAAAGCTGCTGGGGGAAAAAGCCTTCCAATTCTCGCCTGCCGAGTGGCTCTCCATCCACCGCAGGCTGTTTGAAGGCGTGTTCGGTCACGCTGGCCAAATTCGGCAGTACAACATCACCAAGAAAGAGTGGGTGCTGAACGGCGACACCGTGATCTATGCGGACTGGAACAGTATCAAGGATACGCTGGATTATGATTTTGCTACCGAAAAACAGTTCTCCTATGAGGGCCTGTCCGTAGATGCGGCGGTGAAGCATCTGGCGAAATTCGCTTCGGACATTTGGCAGATCCATCCCTTCGGTGAAGGAAAC
>DJPG01000006.1 GCA_002439735.1 Firmicutes bacterium UBA6418
GGTTCGAATCCTACTACCCCTGCCAAAATGATCCACTAGCTCAGTCGGTAGAGCACTTGACTTTTAATCAAGGTGTCCGGAGTTCGAATCTCCGATGGGTCACCAGTTTTAAAAATCAAATAGCGTTGGATAAGTAGTAGAACTCATGATGGAGAGGTGTCCGAGTGGTTTAAGGAGCTGGTCTTGAAAACCAGTGATTCCGAAAGGGACCGTGGGTTCGAATCCCACCCTCTCCGCCATATAACATGCAAGTTTAGCCTGGAGAAGTACTCAAGAGGCTGAAGAGGACGGTTTGCTAAACCGTTAGGGTTCGTTTAGGGCCGCATGGGTTCGAATCCCATCTTCTCCGCCACAATTTTTGAGCTGATTTGAATAGGAATCTTCTCCGATACGATTTAGGGGTATAGCTCAGCTGGTAGAGCAGTGGTCTCCAAAACCACGTGCCGTGGGTTCGATTCCTACTGCCCCTGCCATTTTTTTAAAAGACTTGTGCCGGGGTGTAGCGCAGTTTGGTAGCGCAACTGGTTTGGGACCAGTGGGCCGCGGGTTCAAATCCTGCCACCCCGACCATACAAAAGCATATGGGCCTTTAGCTCAGTTGGTCAGAGCATCCGGCTCATAACCGGCAGGTCCCGGGTTCAAGTCCCTGAAGGCCCACCATTTACCAATTTCATCATATGCCCATTTAGCTCAGTAGGTAGAGCAGGGGACTGAAAATCCCCGTGTCTCTGGTTCGATTCCGGAAGTGGGCACCACAAAACCGTTGATTTATTTCAACGGTTTTTTCGTGACAAAACAAAGGGCAATCAGGTAACCAAGCTTTAAGCAGCCAAACTTTGGACAGCCAAACTTTGGACAGCCAAACTTACGTTGGGTTCCGAAAGAAAAGAACAAAGGATAACCCCGGGTAACCAAGAACCGATACGTAGCAAAGACATGGACAAGCATGAGATATCCAAAATATGTAAAACCATGTATACGACTAGATCCTTTTGGCGCTTTCCTCTAAAAAAACATAACTGGAGGCAGCGGTATCTGTTTTGCGGTCCGATTCCAGTAAAATTTCGGCACTCATGCTAAAAAAATCGAAATATTGATCATGAGATTTGATGAAAACTTATTAAAGATATATTTATCGACAAAAAAGAACAAGATGGAGAGGCAGAGTGAGCCGGACGATGAGCTGACGGATGTTTTTTTCACGAGAAATCGTGATTTGATAGCAGTTTTATGCATCATACTTTTTTTGCATGGTTTCCCCAACAAAAGCTTGTGGCCTTTGCCATGGAAATATTCTTGAAAGCGCGGAGAATTGGGTATATAATAGAGCCTCAGAGAAATGCAGACAGAAAGGAACGGCGGCAGGCAGATATGAAGCAGAACCATCAAAAGCAGGACCAAATGGAGAACCAAGCAGAGAATCAAATGCGGACCCTGAACTGCAATGCAACCCGGAGGGCGGTCATTGTGAACAGTATCCGGGCAGCCATCGGACTGGCGATGTGCGGGACCGGATTATATCTTACCATTCAGGCTAATATCGGGGTGACCCCTTGGGACTGCCTGTATCTGGGGATCCATAAAACATTCGGCTTTCAATACGGAAACATTTCGGTCTGTGTGTCCCTGCTGGTCATCGGGATCGACCTGCTACTCAAGGAGCGGATCGGTGTCGGGACGCTGATCGACGCGCTGCTGGTCGGCAAGGTCGTGGATCTGTGGAATTACCTGGATCCGATTCCGGTTCAATCTTCGGTCGCCGTCGGGATCCTGCTCATGCTCGGCGGTCTGCTGCTGCAGGGATTCGGACAATACATCTATATGAGCGCGGGACTTTGCTGCGGACCGCGCGACGCCTTGCTGGTGGGATTGAGCAAGCGCCTTGTAAAGGTGCCGCTCGGTGCTGTCGGTATGCTGCTTTTGGGCATCGTACTTCTGCTCGGCTGGCTGCT
The DNA here is from genome assembly GCA_002439735.1 of Firmicutes bacterium UBA6418. GTDB lineage: Bacteria > Bacillota > Clostridia > Peptostreptococcales > Anaerovoracaceae > CAG-238. Next base: position 1,953 of record DJPG01000006.1, read on the forward strand.
TGGCGGATCGGTCGGGATCGGGACGCTCATCGGCACGCTGCTCATAGGACCGATCTTGCAGACTGTATGCGGCTGGTTCCGTTTCGTGCCGGAAGAAGTCCCGCATCAGGATCTGCTCCAAAGCGTGCAGGTGCTAAGGAAAAAAGAATGATAAGACACTTTCGTGTGTCTTTTTTTGTTGTGGACGAAATGGTTTCTAAAGATTTTTTAAGGGTTTTTGGGGCGGAAATCGACAAAATAATGAAACTTTTGAGTAGAATCCGGCGTCGAATTATAGTAGAATAAAGGATATCCGACACAAGGGGGGAGGAAACAGCATGATGGAGCAGGAAAATCTGAGAAAGCGGGCAGCGCGCAGGGCTTTTACAGGAGTTCTGGTGCTGCTGGTGACGGTGCTCACTATGGGAATGCTGATCGGATGCGGCGCTGCGAATGATCAAGGGCAGGTGAAATGCGTGGACATCGTCAAGGCGTGTAAGGAGGCGGCTTCCGAGGGGACGCTGGACGAATGGTACAGCTATGGGGAAGAGCTTTACGATGACAGCTTTGACAGCCTTTACGGCGTGCAGTTCGACATGATCGACGACGGCGCTGTGCTGCAGACTTCGAGCGGCGGCACGGCAGACGAGGTGTCGGTGCTGCATCTCAAAAAAAGCGAGGATGTTTCGATCGCCAAGCAGAAGCTGGAGGATCGTATCACAGAGCGCAGGAACGAATTCAGCGGCTACAAACCGGAAGAGGTTTACAAACTGGATAATGCGAGAGTCGTCGTGCAGGGCAATTACGCGGCGCTGATCGTCTGCGATGACGCGGACACGATCGAGGCGGCGCTGCGCGGCGCGATCAGCAGAGACGGTGAGGACGCGGCATAGGCTCGCGGCAGACGGACAAAGCCGGGCAGAGAGGTTTTCCCGGGAAACAGCAGAACAAACGGACAGGGGGATGAAGAAATGATCGATCAAGGTGAAAAGATCGCGTTTGCGGAGAGAAAGCGGCTTGCAAAGGAACATTTTGCGGATTTTCGGCGCGAAATGAAAAGAAAATGTAAAGGAAAGGGCGGTCTGGCACTGCAGCTTCTGATTTTGGTGCTGATCGTCGGGATGTTCGCGCAGAGCAGCGGGATGATCGACAAGATGAACAAGCTGCTGGGCGAGTCGGAGACGACGGTGCATGAGATTTATGATGATTCGGCGGTCATTGAGGCATATAAGACGGGGAATACGGATAAACTGAATGCAAAGGATCGCTTCGTATACGATAAGATGGTGGAGGTCATCGACAAGGTGATCACCGATGATATGACGGATTACGAGAAAGAAAAGGCGATCTACGACTGGCAGGTTAAATGGGTTTCCTACAGCAGCAACAATCTGAACCCGATCACGGACGGACAGAGCGAGACGCATACGCCTTACGGCGTGTTCCGCACGCACAACGCGATCTGCGTCGGCAATGCGACGACGTTCAAGCTGTTCATGGACGCGCTTGAGATCCCGTGCATGATCATCCATTCGACGCAGAACGGGGAACATGCATGGGATGTCGTGCAGTTGGACGGGGAATGGTATCACGTGGATGTGACCTTTGACGGATCTTCCAACGGTATGCCGAGCTACAGCTATTTTAATGTGCCGGATTCGATCAAGGATGACGGATCCTGGCCTTGGGATCACAGTCAGATCCCGGCGGCGAACGGTACGAAATATTGCTACTTATATACCAATGCCGTGACCGTGGATGATTTTTACGGGATCCCGGCGGCACTGCGTAAAAAGATCGATGGCGACGAGCGGATCGCGACCTTTATCCTGAAGGACAACAAGGGTTTTACCCGCGATGTGGCAAATTACATCGCTAACGGTATGGTTGTGGGCAACGGTTACCTGTATTTTGACAACGCCTACGCGCTGAACGGACAGGTGGTTTACAAATATACGATCGAACGCGACAACGGGGACGTGGAGAATCCACTGAATCCGGACGTGACGGCGCGGCTGGATGAGATCCTCAGCGAAGTCAATTTCGGTGAGCAAGCGGATAAAAATAATGTCGACTCTGATTGGGGCGTGAGCGTAGCGGAAGATACCGCAAAGCAAGCAGCGGATAGCAGCGCCGACTTGTGACATGATCCGGAAGGAAGCGGCGCAGAGGTCTGTAACAGTTATTTTACGAATGAAAGAAACTTTTAACGGAAGGCAGCAATAGCAAATATGGTTTTTAGCAGTTCAGTGTTTTTTATGGCATTTTTGCCGATCACAATTTTCGTTTACTTTTTGATCCCGGCGCGGTTTTTGAAAGCGCGCAACCTCTGGCTCCTGATCGCCAGTCTGCTGTTCTACGGCTGGGGCGAGCCGAAATACATCGCTGTCATGGCTTTTTCGATCGTCTTCAACTATGTGTTCGGGCGTGTCATCGGACGCCTGCGGACGGAGGCGGATGGACAGGACGCGCCGCTTGCGGCGGCGGGTGTCGAAGTTGGGAAGGAAAGAAAGGCCTGCGATACAGCGGGCAGTGGCGGAAACGGCAGCGGGCAGACCATGCGCTGCGCGAAGCTCGCGATGGTGCTCTGCGTGATTGGAAACCTGGCAATCCTTGGGTTCTTCAAGTACACGGACTTTTTGATCGGAACGGTGAACGGACTGCTTGGGGGGCAGCTGAGCCTGCTGAACATCGCGCTGCCGATCGGGATTTCGTTTTATACCTTTCAGACGATGTCCTATATCATCGATGTGTACTGGGGAAAAGTGCCGGCACAGCGGGATTTTATCGCTTTCGCGGCGTATGTGACGCTGTTCCCGCAGCTGATCGCAGGGCCGATCGTGCGCTACGCGGATGTGGCGGTGATGCTGGTCGGGCGGACGACCAATGTGGAGCAAGTCGCGGAGGGAATCCGCCGCTTTATCGTGGGCTTCGGCAAGAAAGTGCTGCTGGCCAATCAGGTCTATGTCGTCTGGGCAGAGATCACGGCAATGGATCTGACACAGATCAGCCTGGCAACAGCCTGGCTGGGCGCGGTAGCCTTTACGTTCCAGATCTATTTTGATTTTTCAGGTTATTCGGACATGGCAATCGGTCTGGGCAAGATCTTCGGCTTCGATTATCTGGAAAACTTCAACTATCCGTATATCTCACGTAGCATTACCGAGTTCTGGCGGCGTTGGCATATGTCGCTGAGCTCTTGGTTCAAGGAATATGTCTACGTGCCACTGGGCGGCAACCGCAAGGGTCTCGCGCGGCAGATCCTCAATATTGCCGTCGTCTGGACACTGACCGGTCTGTGGCACGGCGCAAGCTGGAATTTTGTCGCTTGGGGCGTATACTTCGGCGTGATCCTGATCCTCGAAAAGCTCTGGCTGCTGCGCACGCTGGAAAAATGTCCGGCGTTTGTCGGGCATCTTTACAGTCTGATCCTGATCGTCCTCGGATGGGTCATCTTCGGACTGACGGATTTTTCGCAGATGGCGACCTATATCGCCTGCATGTTCGGCGGCGCTTCGGCGCTGCTGGACGGGGACTTCCTGTATCTGGCGACCAGCCGCATCTGGCTGCTGCTCTTCTGCGCGATCGGTTCCACGCCGCTGGTCAAATGTGTGTGTGAGCGGATCGCGGTGCGGCTTGCAGCGGCGCGAGGCGGCGAGACGCTACTGGGCGTACTGGAATCGGCCGTGCTGCTGGCGGTATTTGCTTTGTCGATCGCATTTTTGGTGAGCGGATCCTATAATCCGTTCCTGTATTTCAGATTTTAGGGGGGTGGATGAAGCATGAAAAGAAGAAGCTGGATCTTGATCATCACCTCTGTGGTATTTTTGGCGTTTCTGTGTATCGGGACGCTGGTGACGCCGGAAGTCGATTTTTCGGAAAACGAAAACCGCTATCTGCAGACGGCGCCGAAACTGACGGTGCAAAACGTGCTCAGCGGGCGTTTTGAAACGCAGGCTGAAGATTATCTGAACGACCAGATCATCGGTCGCACGCTTTGGGTGCGGGCGATGGCGACGACCGAGGCGGCCCTGGGCGTCGGCGATATCAACGGCGTGTATCTGGCGACGGGTGGCAGAGTGGTCAAGCGTGTGACGGAGGCGGATTTTGACTGGAATCGTTACCGCGGAAACCTGAAGCAGGTAGTGGAGCTTGCGGAAAGCTGCGAGACAAGCGGCAGCAGGCTCTACGCGATGCTGGTACCGACGGCGGCCTATGTCTATCAGGAGGATCTGCCGAATCATGCGATGCGTTTTGACGAAGATCGCGCTTTTGCCGAGGCAAAGGACACGCTGGGCGATCGGCTGATCGACCTGCGGGATGATCTGCGAACAGCAGTGCAGGACGGCAGTGCGGCGCGTGAGAGCGCGGACGGCGGCGTCTTTTTCCGTACCGACCATCACTGGAGCGGCTACGGCGCTTACCTTGG
>DJPG01000079.1:0-370 GCA_002439735.1 Firmicutes bacterium UBA6418
TGCCCATTTTTAACGTCGTGCGCGGTTCGCTCTCGCGGCGCGAACGGCGCAGCGATCGTCGGCCGTAAGGACTGCTTTCATGGCGGACTCCACGCATGACAAATTCTCCGCGGCTGCGTGCGCAGGAAAAAATTACCGATGCCTTTTGTGGGTATAAAACGTTAAAAATACGATATTTCCTATTGAAAAGTGGTTAAAAGTGGTGTATAGTGGTGATATAACCCGTAGCATAGGGGCGTAGTGTCAGTATTTATGGATGGGAGGAGGTCGAGCATCGTGTTCATGGGAACTACTTATAATTCCATTGACGAAAAGAACAGGATGATCGTGCCTTCGAAACTGCGTGCCGGCTTAGGCGCCAGATGCATTC
>DJPG01000079.1:404-27126 GCA_002439735.1 Firmicutes bacterium UBA6418
GATGCATTCTCACCAAAGGGCTTGATCGCTGTCTGTACATTTACACCACGGAAGACTGGGAGAAGCAGATGGAAAAGATCGCCCGATTGCCGGAGTCTGATCCCCATGTGCGCGCGTTCATTCGGCATTTCTGCGCCAATGCGGCAGAATGTGAATTCGATAAGCAGGGCAGAATCGGGATCCCGCAGGAATTGAAGAACTACGCAGGAATCGAAAAAGAACTGGTTACCATGGGCGCGATGTCCAAGATCGAGATCTGGGCAAGGGATGTCTGGGAAGCACCGAATAACGAAAATAAGATGGAAGCGGAAGATTTTGCGAAGGCACTGGCTGCGTATAACTTCTAAGGAGAAAGGCGGAAACCATGGAATTCAAACATACCTCCGTACTCCTTGAGGAGTGCATGGACGGGCTGGCGATCAAACCGGACGGCATTTATGTCGATGGAACCTTGGGCGGTGGCGGACACAGCAGCGGTATCTGCGAACGTTTGAACGCGGACGGGCTGCTGATCGGCATCGACCGCGACGCCGACGCGCTGAAAGCGGCGGAACAGAGACTGAAGCCATATGCCTGCAGGAAAATTTTCGTGCAGAGCAATTATTCAAAGATTAAAGAAGTTCTGGCGGAACTGGAGATCGAACAGATTGACGGCGCGCTGCTGGATCTGGGCGTGTCCTCCTTCCAGCTGGATAACCCGGAACGCGGATTTTCCTATATGCAGGAAGCGCCGCTGGACATGCGGATGAACCAGGACGATACCTTTACCGCCTATGATGTGGTCAATGACTACGACGCGAAAGAACTGCGCAGCATCATCACACGCTACGGCGAGGAACGCTGGGCAGCCCGCATTGCCGACTTTATCGTCAAAGCGCGAAAGGACAAGCCGCTTACGACGACGACCGAGCTGGTGGATGTTATCAAGGCCGCCATTCCGGCTTCTGCCAGGCGAGACGGTCCGCATCCGGCCAAACGAACCTTTCAGGCAATCCGCATCGAAGTCAACGACGAGCTTGGACAGCTGGAAAAAGCCATCGACGCGTTCTGCGACGTTCTGGCACCTGGTGGCAGACTGTGCGTGATCACCTTCCACTCACTAGAGGATCGGATCGTCAAGGAGAGCATTGCCCGGCGCGTGAACCCGTGTACCTGTCCGAAAGAATTTCCGGTATGCGTATGCGGCAAGGTCGGGGATATTACCAAAAGATCAGGCAAACCGATCCTGCCGACAGCCGAAGAGATCGAACGCAATCCACGTGCCAGAAGCGCGAAATTGCGCATTTGTGAAAAGATCTCGCCGAAGCGATGAACCGCATGAGCGTCTCGTGCGGGCAACACAGTCAAAGCAAGACACAAGCAAGATCATAACAAGCAAACAAAGAGAAAAGCGACGAAACAGAAGAAGCAGCAAGCAAGCAGCAGAGCAAGATAAGCGAGAACGAACAGAGAGGAACGAAGGATGGCCTTACCGGAAAGAGCCTATACTGCGGATTACGGCCAGCGCGCCTACCCGACTCCCGTACCTTACCCGGAACGGGAACGCCGCGTCAGTATCAGGGAAAGAGAAAAACTACATACCAGAGCTCCGCAGCCGGTAGCACAGCCGCAGTCGAAACCTTCTGGCATCCTGACCAGAGCGATGCTTGTCAAAACGACAGTGGTTCTGATTTTTGCGGGTATCCTTCTGATCGGAACGGTGTTCCTGACCGCGAAGGCTACGGAGATCAAATACTCGATCAACACGCTCACCAGACAGAACGTGACATTGCAGAAGGAGATCGATGTGCTGGAGGTCAAGATCGGAAGCGCCAACAGCATTGAAAGCATCGAGGCTTACGCGACCGAAAAACTCGGCATGCGCTATCCGAAAGCAAGTCAGTGCGTTTATCTGACCGTAGATCCGGAAGCGACACAGGATCTGGTTCAGCGAATCAAAGAAAAAGCATATCGTGAATAAAACAGCCGACCCGGGAATATACAAAAAGAGAGCGAACACAAACCAGAAAATCAAATAAAGTCATAATTTCATTATGAACGAAAGGAGCCGGACAACGAAAAACATAGAAGAGTCTGGCTTTCTTCCTTCAAGGAACAGAATATGCGGAGGGAAACACTATGCGGGCAGCACCGGTCAGCACGAAAAACAAAAAAAGAATCGCCATCGGCTTTTTGATCATCGCCGTCCTGCTGCTGCTTCTGACGTTCAAAGTCGCTTATTGGCAGATCATCAAAGGAGACTGGCTGACCGAAAAAGCTATCGCGCAGCAGACGCAGGACACACCAATCGAAGCAAAACGAGGCGCGATCTACGACCGCAACGGCAAAGAACTGGCAACCAGTATTACCTGCTACACCCTGTGGGCAAGACCCGCGCAGGTCAAGACACAAAACAACCAGACCGCAACTGACGAACAAATCGCAAAGATTGCCGCGTCGATCGCCGAGATCGTCGGGAAGGACGCGGAAACCGTGCAGAAAAACCTGATCAAGTCGACCGCGCTGGTGCGCATTGCCAGCAATCTGGACAAAGAAACGGCGGACGCCGTGCGGGCGCTCAAGGTGAACGGACTGGAACTTGCCGAGGGTACGAAGCGCTATTATCCGCTGGGAAACTTCGCCTCGCAGCTTCTTGGCAGTGTCAGCGCTGACAATACCGGACGCGCGGGAATTGAACTGGAATATGACCAGTACCTTTCGGGCGTTTCCGGCAGATGGAAAAAGAACACGGACGCAGCGGGCAATGAACTGGTCGAGGGCGCGGAAGAATACCACGAGGCGCAGGATGGCTACAACGTCGTGCTGAGTCTGGATGAAGCGATTCAGTATTATGTGGAGAAGGCGCTCGAAAAGGGAATGGAGAAGACCGGAGCCAAACGTATCATGTGCCTGGTCATGAACCCACGAACCGGGGAGATCCTGGCCAGTGCCACGACGCCGGGCTACGATCCGAACGATCCGATGGATGAAAAGAACATCCCGGAGACGCAGCGGAAAGCCTATGAAAACATGTCGACGGACGAGAAGCAAAACTATCTGATCAGTCTTTGGAGAAATCCGGTAGTCAGCGACACCTATGAACCGGGTTCCACATTCAAACTCCTGACCTCGTCCTCTGCCTTAGAAGAAAAAGTCATCAACAACAATACGACGTTCCACTGCGCGGGCAGCTTTACAGTTGCGGGTGTCCGGCTGCACTGCTGGACGAGCGGCAGCCACGGAACACAGAACATACGCCAGGCTATCGGCAATTCCTGCAACCCGGCGCTGGCTAAAGTCGCGGCATTGATGGGCAAGACCACATTCTACAAATATCTGGGTCTGTACGGCATTACCGAAAAGACCGGCGTGGATTATCCGGGCGAAGCCGGATCCATCATGTACGCGCTCAAAGATGTTGGGCCGGTCGAACTCGCGACGATGGGCTACGGCCAGAGTATTTCCGTGACTCCGATCCAGCTGCTGAGCGCAGTCAACGCGATCGGCAACGACGGTGTCCTGCTGCAGCCACATTATGTCAAGGCTTTGACGGATGAAAACGGCAAAGTTGTCAAAGAATATGAACCGGTAACGGTACGCAAGGTCATTTCCGCCAAAACGGCGAAGGAAATGCGCAGCATCATGCAATACGTTGTCGATGAGGGCGGCGGCGGCAACGCACGTATCGCCGGCTACCGTGTCGGCGGCAAGACCGGTACCGCGAACAAGATCGACGCAGGTACCGGCAAATACGGTGATGATTACTACAGCTCGTTCATCGGTATGGCACCGATGGATGATCCGCAGGTATCTATCCTGGTGGTCGTCGACAGCCCGAAGGGTTCCCATTACGGCTCGATGGTCGCGGCGCCGATCGCCAAGGAGATTCTTACCGATACGCTGCGTTACCTGAATGTGACACCGCAGTACAGTGATTCCGAGAAAAAAGCCATCGAGGGCAATTACACCATCGTTCCGAATGTGACCGGCAAGCCGTTCAGTGAAGCCGTCGGTATCATCGGTGGTAAGGAACTGAAATACAGTCGACCGAAGTCCGCGCAGGGCGATGATGAATTTACCGTTGTCGACCAATATCCGAAAGCGGGGACCAAGGTCAAGAAAAATTCCGTCGTCTATGTTTACAAGGAATAAAAGCAAAAAATAAAATCGTAAGATCAAAATAGAGCAGGAGAGGGTATGAGACTGTCCGAGTTACTGGAAAAGCTGGAGTATCAGCTGCTTTTCGGCACGGACGATAAAGATGTGAAAGCATTAAAATACCAATCCGACAAATGCGCGCAGGGTGACGCCTTCTTCGCCCTGCGTGGCAGAGACGCAGACGGGCATGATTTTCTTGCTGATGCGGCGGTACACGGCGCAGAGACCTTTTTTGTGGAAGACGCACGCGCTGCCGACAAGCTGAAATTCCCGGAAGATGAAAATCGTGAAGGACTCGATACGATGCCGACGGCCATCCGGGTGGCGGACAGCCGTAAGGCGCTGGCGCTGGCCGCCTGCGCGTTTTACCGATACCCGTCGGAGGAACTTTTGACGATCGGGATCACGGGAACCAAAGGCAAGACGACGACCGCGTTCCTGCTGCAGGCCATCCTGGAACATGCCGGTATCCCGACCGGCATGATCGGAACCGTGCGCTGTGGCTATGCGGGTCATTACCGAACCGCGGAGAATACGACGCCGGAGTCCTGCGAAATCCAGAAAATGCTGCGGGAAATGGTTGACGCCGGGTGCAAAGCCGTCGTCATGGAGGTTTCCTCTCAGGGACTGAAATACAGCCGGACAACAGGTATTTGCTTTGATTATGCCCTGTTCACCAATCTCACGCCCGATCATATCGGCATGGGAGAACACGCGGATTTTGAAGAATACGCCTACTGGAAAAGCAGGCTTTTTACCACATGCAGGATTGCGGTTCTGCATGCGGCCGACCCGCACTGGAAGCAGATGATGCGGGACAGCAGTGCCAAAAAACAGATCTTATTCCGTGCCGGCGAGGTGCAGCTACTGCGGCAAGACGGCCTCCTGGGCTCTTCCTTTACGATCCCGAGCTGCGAAAAGCCATTCTGCATCAGATTGCCGGGGATCCACAATGTGGAGAACGCGATGGGTGCGATCGCGATTGCAGAGAATCTGGGCATTCGCGAAGCATTGATCCGCGAGGCACTGCGCGAGGCACGCGTACCGGGTCGGACCGAAACGGTCGATCTTGGCTCAGGCTGCATCGCTCTGGTGGATTACGCGCACAATGGGATATCCCTGTTCCATCTTTTGCAGACTCTGCGGCAGTACGAGCCACACAGACTATTGCTGGTGTTCGGCTGCGGCGGAGAACGCGACCGCGCGCGGCGTTTTGAAATGGGCAGAGCCGCCGCGCAGCTGGCGGATTTTTCCCTGGTCACCTCGGATAATCCGCGCCGGGAAGACCCACTGCGCATCCTGCGGGACATCGCCGCGGCCATGGACGAAGCGCAGGGAAATTACCGCATCATCGAGGATCGGCGGGAAGCCATCCGCACGGCGGTACAGATGGCAGACATCGGCGACATTCTGGTGGTAGCAGGCAAAGGCCATGAAACCTACCAGCTGATCGGAGAGGAGATCCGTCATTTCGACGACAGAGAAGAATTAAGGAAAGGGCGAAAACTATGAGAATATTTACCATCGGAGAAATCTGCGGCGCAATCGGAGGAACGCTGTTCACGGGAAGCGGAGAAAGCCGCATCCTCGACATTGCCACCGATTCACGCCAGGCAAAAGCGGGCGATCTTTTCTTCGCCTTGAAAGGAGAAGTGACGGACGGCCATCGCTACCTTGCGGGCGCCATCCAAAACGGCTGCCGTTCGCTGGTCGTATCCGAACCACAGATGGTGCCGAAGGACGCTTTTCTCAGCGCCTCCGAAGAGCCGGATATCATCGTGGTGCCGGACACCACGCGCGCGCTGCAGGATCTGGCCGCGTATTATCTGGGAACTCTGCCACTGGTGCATAAGATCGCCGTGACCGGCAGCGTCGGCAAGACCAGCACCCGCGATATGCTGTACTATGCGATACGCACGAAATACAAGGTAGCTCGGAGTATCAAAAACTTCAATAATGGATTCGGACTTCCGCTGAGCATCCTCGGCTTCGCCCCGGATACCGAAGTCGCGGTTCTGGAAATGGGCATGGATGATTTCGGTGAGATCGAGCGGCTGGCTGACCTGGTGCGCCCGGATATCGCGCTGATCACCAACATCGGCGTTTCCCATATCGAAAAACTGGGAAGCCGCACGGGGATTCTGCAGGCAAAGATGGAGGTCACGACCTACTTCGAACCGCAGGACACCTTGATCGTCAATGCGGACTGTGATCTTTTGACACCGGAGCATACACGGGGGAATTATCATTTGGTGCGGGTCGGCACGGATCCGCAGGATGATTATGTGATTTCGGATATCTGTGATTTTGGAGATCAGGGTATAAAATACCAGTTAAGACGTAAAGATAAAACCTATGAGATCCGGCTTCCGCTGCCGGGCGCGCATAATGCGGGCAATGCCACGTTGGTCATCGCCGCAGCAGAGCTTTTGGGTATCACGCCGGACGAAGCCGCTGCCGGCATGCAGGAGGCGGAATTGACCGGAAATCGCCTCAAGATCCGACAGGCAAACGGCATCAAGGTCATCGACGATTCCTATAACGCATGTCCGGCTTCGACAAAATCTGCAATTCAGACCTTGACGGCGACGCAGGGAAAGCGTAAAATTGCTATTTTGGGAGATATGTTGGAGCTGGGATCAGAAAGCCGCAGCGGACACCTTGAAGTCGGCGCCTTCGCGGCGCAAAACGGCGTGGATCTGCTGGTCGCTATCGGTAAAGATGCGGCATATTACGCAGAAGGAGCGGCCGGGCATCTGGACACAGCGAAAATCCGATATTTTCCTGAAAAAAAAGATTTCCTGCAGGCTCTTCCGGAGCTGCTGCAGCCTGGAGATGTCGTACTGGTCAAAGCCTCACGCAGCATGGAGTTGGAAGAAATCGCGGATTGCATCTGTGAGCCGGATCGCGGCGCGCATTGACGACCGAAAGGCAGGGATCAAAAGATAGGAAATAGGAGAAGAACAAGGAGATACGAAAGATGGAGATTTTACGATACCCGGTGATCGCGCTGGCGGCCGGATGGATTCTGGGAGCAGTCTTTACCAAACTGCTGCTTCCGTTTCTCGAGAAAAAACAGTTCAAACAGTTTGTACGCGAAGTCGGACCGCAGTCCCACCTGTCCAAGACCGGAACACCGAGCATGGGCGGACTGGCGATCATTTCGGCAGCCGTGCTCACATCCGTTGTGATCGGCCTGATCGCGGGCGTGGCGGACGGATGGCACCTTGCGGTAATCCTGCTGGTGATGGTGCTGTTCGGCCTGATCGGTTTCATTGACGATTACGAAAAAGCCATTAAAAAGAACAATGCGGGCATCAGCCCGAAGCAGAAGCTGGTGATGCAGTTCGTCTTTTCCGGAGCCTTCGCGGTATATGCGTACTTTTTCTCCGGATTCGGAACCGTGTCGGGAAGCGCGGTGTGGATCCCGATCGCGGATCGCTATCTGGATTTCGGGATCTTTTATATCCCGTTCGTCATGTTCGTGATGATCGCGTTCAGCAACGCGGTGAATCTGACCGATGGGCTAGACGGCCTAGCTTCCGGCGTGACGGCGCTGGTCGCTTTCTGCATGGTGATCCTGGGCGTGGGCGCTTATCCGATGCTGACCGCGGCGCCGGTCGTTTACGGCGCGGTTGCCGGAGCCTGTCTGGGCTTCCTGCTGTATAACAAAAATCCGGCGCGCATCTTCATGGGCGATACCGGTTCCATGGCGCTTGGCGGCGTGCTGGCAGCGGCGGCGGTTCTTTTGAAGATGGAATTCCTGGTAGCGATCGCGGGACTTTTGTACGTGATGGAAGCGTTGTCCGTCATCATTCAGGTCGTTTATTTCAAAAAAACAAGAAAAAGATTTTTCAAAATGGCGCCGATCCATCATCACTTTGAGCTTTGCGGAATGAAAGAAAAAAACGTAGTTTATCTGTTCTGGGCGATGACGCTGGTTTTCTGCATGCTGGCGATCGTCATCAGCAACCTGTAGGAATGAAAAAAGGAAAAGGAAGCAGAGGAATTTTTTATGAAAAACAAGAATCTGGACAACATAAGAGGAAAGAAGGTTTTGGTCGTCGGTATGGGCAAGTCCGGCATCGCTGCCGCACAGGCTATGCTGAAGCTTGGCGCTGAGGTTTCCGTTCAGGATTCCAAGGATCGCGCGCACATTGACGGACAGCTTCTGAATTTTTTAGAAGGTAAAAACATAACCTGCTATTTTCATGAGGTTCCGGTCGCGGACGCGAAGTTTGATATGCTGATCCTCAGCCCCGGCGTAGATCCGCAGTTGCCTTTCGTGCAGGAAGCCAAGGCACACGGCGCGGAGGTCATCGGCGAACTGGAGATCGCTTACCGCATCGCGCGCGGCACCTTCGTCGCCATCACCGGCACCAACGGCAAGACGACGACCACGACGCTGACGGGCGAGATCTTCAAACGCTCCGGACGCAAGACCTATGTGGTCGGCAATATCGGCGTCGCGGTCATTTCCAAGGCGCTGGAGGCTGATGAAGACGATTGGCTGGTAACGGAAACGAGCAGCTTCCAGTTGGAGACCATCCGCTATTTCAAACCGGCGATTTCGGCGATCCTCAATCTGACGCCGGATCATCTGAACCGGCATCACACCATGGCGGCTTACGGAGCAGCCAAAGCGCGGATCTTTGAAAACCAGGACGAAAACGGTTACTGTGTCGTAAATTATGATGACAAACTCTGCTTCAGCCTGACGAAAGGCTGCAAAGCGAAAGTTATTCCGTTCTCCCTGAAAGAGGAGCTGGCACCGGGCGCTTATCTGCGTAAAGACGGCATGCTGGTCATCGCAGGAGAAAATGGGGAACGCGCAGTGCTTTGCCATCGGGATGATCTGAAGATTATCGGCGACCATAATGTGGAAAACGCGCTTGCGGCGGCAGCCATCAGCTATTTTTCCGGTATTGAGCCGCAGCTCATCCGCGAGAGCCTGCTTGCTTTCGGCGGCGTGGAACACCGGATTGAATATGCCGGAGAAGTGGATGGCGTGAAATTTTACAATGATTCCAAGGGAACCAATGTCGATGCGGCAGTGATCGCCCTCAAAGCCATCCAAAAAAATATTATTCTGATCGCCGGCGGTGACGGCAAGGGACAGAAATTCGACGGACTGATTGAGCAGCTTCCGGGTCGCGTCAAGCACATGGTACTGCTCGGTCGGGACGGAAAGCAGATCGCGGAAACCGCGGAGCGGCACGGATTCCGGGATTATTCGTTTGAACCGAATATGGACGCCTGCGTCAAAGCAGCGTTCGCCATGGCAAAGCCGGGCGACACCGTGCTGCTTTCCCCGGCTTGCGCGAGCTGGGATATGTACGATAATTTCGAACAGCGCGGCGATCACTTCAAAACCTGTGTGCGGCGGCTTGCGGAATAATCTGCTGCTGACTAAAGTTAGGATGATTTTATGAAACGACTTGCAGACCCTGCAAAACAAAATATGGGAGACTTGAGTGTGATCCTGCTGGTGACGATCCTGGTGATCTTCGGCATCGTCATGATCTTCAGCGCCAGCTATTACTACGCCATCGGTCAATGGGATGATGCCTATCACTACCTGAAACAGCAGTTGATCTGGGTTGCGATCGGCAGCGTGGCGATGTGGCTCACCTCTCGGTGGGATTACCATGTCTGGCTGCGCTTCTGGATCATCGGGCCGATTTTCTGCCTGATTCTGCTACTGCTGATTTTCACACCGCTGGGAATTACCGTCAACGGTGCGACCCGGTGGCTCGGCAAGGAAGGTTTTCCGGCTACCATCATGCCGGGCGAATTCGCCAAGGTCGGTGTGATTCTGTATATTACCGGGCATTTCGCGAAGAAACCAAAGAGCGCTTCGGACTGGTGGAAGGGCGTGGTACCGGTGCTGGTGGTGGCCGGCGTCTATTTCGCGCTGATCATGAAGCAGCCGAACATGTCGACCGCGTTCACGGTTGCGCTGATCGCCGGCGGCATGCTGCTGGTGGCCGGGATTCCGTGGAAATACGTAGGTGTGCTCTTTGCGCTGGGTACTGTGGCGGGAGTGGTCTTCATCCTCGGTGACCCGGACGGCTATCGCTACGGACGCTTTGTCAGCTTTCTGGATCCTTTCGCCGATGCGCTGGGCGACGGCTGGCAGGTCGTACAGTCGCTGCTGGCACTGGGCACCGGCGGTCTGACCGGGCTGGGACTTGGCAACAGCGTGCAGAAAAACTTATACCTGCCGGAAGCGCAGAATGACTTCATTCTGGCCATTATCGGCGAGGAATTGGGCTTTATCGGTATCCTCGCGCTGGTGATCGTCTATCTGCTGCTGGTCTGGCGCGGCTGTCATATCGCGATGAACGCTAAGGACTATACCGGCATGATGCTGGCAAGCGGTGTCACGATGATGGTCGGCATCCAGGTCGTGATCAATATCGCGGTCGTGACTTCTTCCATGCCGCCGACCGGTATCATTCTGCCGTTCGTCAGTTACGGAGGAAATGCGCTCTTGATTTTTATGGGTGCGATGGGAATCCTGTATAATATATCAAAATCAGCGGATCTTTAGGAGAAACAGAAATCATGAGAGTTATCGTAACAGGCGGCGGAACCGGCGGACATATCTACCCGGCTCTGGCAATCGCAGATAAATTTAAGGAAATGGATCCGGAGGGTGAGATCCTGTATGTGGGAAACGACGAGGGCATCGAAAAAGACATCGTGCCGAAAGCCGGTTACCGGCTGGAACTGGTCGACGCTCGCTGGCTCAATAAGTCCAGCCTTTGGCAGCTGGTGCGCACCGGCGTGCGCGTGACCAAAGGCATTCTGGAGGCGAGCCGCGTGATCCGCAGATTCAAACCGGACGTCATCATCGGAACCGGTGGCTACGTCTGCTTTCCGGTCATTGTGGCCGGCAGGATGTACGGTGCCAAGACATTTCTGCATGAACAGAACGCGTATCCGGGACTTGCCAACCGCGCGCTGGAACGCTATGTAAATAAGGTTTTTCTCGGCTTCGCGGACGCGGCGAAATATTTCAAGCAGCCCGAAAAGATGGTCGAGACCGGAAACCCGGTGCGCAAGAGCTTTTTCACGCTCACAAAAGAAGACGCCCGAAAAAAACTCGGTTTTGCCACGGAGGACTTTATCGTCTTTTCCTTCGGCGGCAGTCTCGGCGCGGAAAAGATCAATGAAGTCGCTTTTGAACTGATGCTGGTGCTCAACGGACATCCGAACGTGCAAATGATCTTCGGCACCGGCAAATGGTATTATCAGCAGGTGCTGGATCAGGCGGCGGAGCGGGGGATCAAGATCCGGGAAAACATCCGTATCAAGGACTACATTGAAGATATGGAAAATTATCTGGCGGCTTGTGATCTGGTGATCAGCCGCGCGGGCGCGCTGTCCGTCGCGGAAACGACCGTCTGCGGCAAGGCGGCGATCCTGATCCCGTCCCCGAACGTGACAGGCAATCATCAGTATTATAATGCAAAGGCGGTTGCGGATCGCGGTGGTGCGATCCTCCTGGAGGAAAAAAATCTGACGGCAGACGATCTGATCCGGGAAGTCATGAAACTCAAAAATGATCCGCAGCGGACGGCGGAGATGAGCCGAGCCAGCCGAGCCTGCGCGCCGGTCAAGGCACTGGACATCATTTACCATACAATCTGCAGCGAGTGCGGCAAATAACTACGCGATTCGATGCGGATGTGATCCGAACAAATCGGCACAAGCAGTCTTGTAACGCAAAAAGCACCTTCCACATAGGATAATAGAGTTGGGAGGTGTATTTTTTTGGATTTCTATCAGATAGACGGCGGTATTCCCCTACGCGGCGAGTATCGGGTAAAAGGCGCGAAGAACGCGGCTCTGCCGATCATGGCGGCGACTGTATGCAGCCCGGGTGTACATAAACTTTACGACTGCCCGCGCATCGGCGATGTGTTCGTCATGGAGACAATCCTGACGGAACTGGGAGCCAAGACCTCCTGGGAAGACTGCGCGCTGATCGTTGATACAAGCAGCGTCACAAAGACAGAAGTCCCGCGGGAGCTGATGGAGGGGATGCGTTCGTCTGTATTTTTACTCGGCAGCCTCCTGGCACGCTGCGGCGAAGCCAAGATATCCAGACCGGGTGGATGCCGGATCGGCAAACGGCCGATTGACATACATCTTGCGGGACTCTCACAGATGGGCTTTGCGGTACAGATCCGTGAGGAGGATGTCCTCTGCAGCGGCATCTGCAGAGGCGGGAAGGTCACCCTGCCGTACCCGAGCGTGGGGGCGACCGAAAACCTGATGATGGCGGCGCTTTCCGGTGAGAGCGATACGATCATCGAAAACTGCGCAACCGAGCCGGAGGTCGCGGATCTTGCGGGCTTCCTCCGAAACTGCGGCTTTCCGGTACATGGAGGCGGCAGTGATACCATCTTTATCAAGGGCAGCGGCAGCCGGATCCGAGCGCTGGAACATGCCGAGCTGAAACTGGAGACTCAGTATTTCATATCGGAGGACCGCATCGAGGCGGCTACCTATCTGATGGCAGCCTTGGGCACCGGCGGCAGCATACTGCTGCGCAACGCCAGACCGGAGCTGCTGCAGGAGGTACTGCGCACGCTGGAACGCATGGGTGCGCGTATCCGCTCCTTTGACGATATGATTGAGCTGCGTTCGCCGGGGCGTCTCACAAGTCCGGGGATCGTCATTACGCAGCCATATCCGGGATTCCCCACGGACTGCCAGCCCCAGTTGATGAGCCTGGCAACCTGCGCGACCGGACGAACGACCATCCGCGAGGAGGTTTTTGAGAGCCGCTTTACGCATAAAAAAGAACTGGTGAAAATGGGAGCGGATATTGAAATCTGTGGGAAAAATGCTATAATAAAAGGAAGCGGCATGCTTTACGGAAGCGAAGTTTCGGCCTTGGATCTGCGCGGAGGCGCGGCGCTCATCCTGGCGGGGCTGATGGCAGAGGGGCGAACGTATATCCGCGGGATCGAGCATATCGACCGCGGCTATGAAAATCTGCATAAAGGAATCAAAGGACTGGGTGGCTTGATTGAAAGAAGAACATAACAGAAAAAGAAAAAAAAGGATCAATCCGTTTGTAGGAATGTTTCTCATCCTGCTGACGATCATTGGCGTAGTGATCTTTTCCCGGTCGTCTTTTTTTACGGTGCAGCATTTTGAGATCGAAGGAAACGCGTATTATACGGATGATGAGATTCTGCTGATGGGCGGCTGCGAGACCGGAAAGAATCTGTTTTGGGAGGTTGACACCAAAAAAATCCGCAGCCGTCTGCAGCAGGACGCCTATATGGAAAACGTTAAAGTCAGCCGGAGGCTGCCGGATACCGTGAAGATCACGTTGACCGAGCGTAAACAGACAGCGGCAATCGCTTACGGCGATAAATATGTGGTGATCGACGCGGCGGGAACGGTGCTGCGCAAAGCAGGCGTGGATCCGAAGATTCCGGTGCTCAAGGGGCTGACGATCAGCAAGCTGTCCGTCGGCGAACCGGTGGAAGTCGAAGAAAAGGTTCTGTTCCGCCAGTGTCTGGAAATGGTTTCCGTCATGGAAAAAAACGGAATGTACTTCAAATCCATCGTGATCTCCAAGACCGACGCCAAGGCGTATATCCTGGATTCGCTCTACTGCGTGGGGACGCCGGAGACCATCATGACGGCGATGGAGGACGGCAAACTGCAGGCGGTGACCGCCGCGCTCTTTGACCGTGAGATCGAAAGAGGCAAGATTCAGATCAGCGGCGATCATACAATCTCCTTTACGCCGAAAATCGATTAAAATAGCCATAAAATACGCGAAAAAACAGGTGCAAAGCTTATTGTTTTGTGTTAAGATATATTATAGTGCAGCCAAATCACGGACTGCATCAAAAATGGAACAAAAAACAAGATCGCATACACATGAGAAATCATTGGGAATACATCATCAGGGAAGATACGGGGAGGTAGGATTCAGAATGCTACAGTTTGAAACAAACATGGAAAAATCGGCAGTGATCAAGGTCATCGGAGTCGGCGGCGGCGGATGCAACGCCGTCAACCGCATGGTGCAGTCGGAACTCAAGGGGATCGAATTCATTGCCGCAAATACGGATAGACAAGCCTTAAACAACTGTCTGGCCGAGACTAAGATCCAAATCGGGGAAAAACTGACCAGGGGACTCGGCGCCGGAGCGAATCCGGAAATCGGTCAGAAGGCGGCCGAAGAAAGTCTGGATGAGATTACTGCGCTACTGGATGGCTCGGATATGGTGTTCATTACGGCCGGCATGGGCGGCGGCACCGGAACAGGCGCGGCGCCGATCATCGCCAAAGCGGCGAAGGACATGGGCATTTTAACTGTCGGCGTTGTGACCAAACCGTTCTCCTTTGAAGGACCGAGAAGGAAGAAACAGGCAGAGCTTGGACTTAGCTATCTGCGCAGATATGTGGATTCTCTGGTGACCGTCCCGAACGACAAGCTGATGGAGACCTGTGAAAAGAACACGACCGTCAAAGAAGCGTTCCGCATGGCGGACGATGTGCTGCGCCAGGGTGTGCAGGGCATTTCCGATATCATTTCGGATGAAGCGTTTATCAATACCGACTTCGCGGATGTTCGTTCGGTCATGACCGACAGTGGCATCGCGCACATGGGTATCGGCTACGGCAAGGGAGAAAAGAAAGTCACAGAAGCCGTGACTGCGGCCATCGAAAGTCCGTTGCTGGAGACAAGCATCGGCGGCGCGAAAAAAATGCTGCTCTATATTCTCGGCGGCATGAATTTCAGCATGTTCGAAGTCAAAGAGATCACCGACGCGATCCGGGAAAGCGCAGGAGAGGCCTGCGACATCATCTTCGGTGCGAATATCAATGAGTCGATGGAAGACGAACTCTACGTTACCATCATCGCAACCGGATTTGACGAGGGACTGGAAGCACCGGAAACCAAAAAAGAATCGGGACAGGCTCCTGCCGAGAAAAAAGACGAAGGCCGCGGATTGAACAATTACGATGTTTTTGGCAGAGTGGATGGTCTGGAGGGCAAAGAAGTGGATCTTCAGGATATCCTGAAAAAAGAGGAAGAAGAAAAGGGTACTTCCCGCTTCGTGATCCCGGGTTTTTTGAAAGATTGACACAAGGCCGGTGAAAACCGGCTTTTGTATTTACCGGTTCGGCAGAGCCGGACGCAGGCACAAGCACGGCCTTGCAGCGCGCGAACCGGGTTCAGCGCGGAGACCGCGAAGCGAAAGGAGGGAATCGGTGAGAGCAATACGATCCAAAGACAATCGAATCTTCAAACGATGCGAACAGCTGACCGTACGCAAGTATCGTGATCAGAGCGGACGCTATCTCATCGAGGGTGAAAATCTCCTGGCGGAAGCGGTCAAAAATCAGGCACAGATCGAAACGATACTGGTGCGGGAGGGCTATGAACGGCCGATCCCACCCGGACTGGAAAGCAAGCTGTTTCTGCTTGATGCGAAGCTATTTGACCGGCTGGCACAGACTATGACCAGTCAGGGTATCCTGGCTGTTGTGGTCAGGCACAACCATCGCAAAGAGGACTTTCTCACGGTTCCGGGCGGCAATTTCATCGTGCTCGACCGGCTGCAGGATCCGGGCAATATCGGCACGATCCTGCGAACTGCGGACGCGGCAGGGTATCGGCTGGCAATCCTGATGAAGGGGACGGCGGATGTCTACTCCCCGAAAGTGGTAAGGGCGGCGACCGGTTCACTCTTTCGAATGCCGGTTGTTTCCATGGCTTCCGCGGAAGAGCTGGTGGAATTTACCAGGGCAGCCGGCAAGAAACTGACAGCGACCTGCTTAGACGCGCAGTGCTGTTATTACGAAGAGAACCTGACACACGATATTGCGCTGATCATCGGCAACGAGGGCAACGGGATTTCGCAGGAACTCATCGAAAGCTCGGATATCCGGATACGGATCCCGATGCACGGCAATATCGAATCGCTGAACGCGGCTGTCGCGGCCGGCATTCTGATGTATGAAGCCATGCGCGAAAATTCCCGGATATAAAAAGATCAAAAGAATCGAAACTTATAGAAAAGAAAACGGAAAGGTTGAAAAAAATGCAGGAAAAATTAGCACAAATTCTGGAAGAAGCAAAGAAACAGCTGAGTGAAGTATCTTCCGTG
The DNA here is from genome assembly GCA_002439735.1 of Firmicutes bacterium UBA6418. Lineage (GTDB taxonomy): Bacteria > Bacillota > Clostridia > Peptostreptococcales > Anaerovoracaceae > CAG-238. The sequence continues at coordinate 16,694 of DJPG01000079.1, forward strand.
CAGGATGCGGAAGCGATCAGGGTCAAGGTCCTCGGCAAAAAGGGGCAGCTGACGGAGATCTTAAGATCTATGGGGAAACTTGCCCCGGAAGAAAGAAAAGAACTCGGCATGGCGGCCAACAGGGTGCGCGCGGATGTCGAAGCGCTTCTGGACGATACATTTTCGCAGTTAAAGGAGAAAGCAAAAAAAGCAAAATTCAAAGCCGAAAAAATCGATGTGACGGAACCGGGACAGCCGTTCCACCTCGGAACCAAGCATCCTCTGACGATTACTATCGAGGAGATCGCCAGAGTCTTCAAATCCATGGGATTCTCGCTTTCTGAGGGACCGGAAGTGGAGACCGTGTTCAACAACTTCGACGCGCTGAACGCAGGCCCGAACCATCCGGCCAGAGATTGGACCGATACCTTCTATATCAATGACGACATTTTGCTTCGGACGCAGACCTCTCCGGTGCAGGTTCGGACCCTGCTCAAGCAGAAGCCGCCGATTCGCGTTTTCGCGCCGGGCAGATGCTTCCGCTGCGATACGCCGGACGCGACCCACTCTCCGATGTTCCATCAGGTAGAGGGACTGGTCGTGGACGAGGGCATCACCATGGCAGACCTCAAGGGGGTACTGGACAGTTTCGCGAAGCAGATGTTCGGCTCCGAAGTCCGCACCAAATTCCGTCCGCACCACTTCCCGTTTACGGAACCGTCTGCCGAAATGGACGTTTCCTGCTTCAAATGCGGCGGCAAGGGCTGCAGAGTCTGCAAAGGCTCCGGTTGGATCGAGATCCTCGGCTGCGGCATGGTACATCCGAATGTACTCAAGGTCGGCGGCGTTGACACCGAAAAATACACCGGATTCGCGTTCGGTATGGGCGTCGAACGTATCGCGATGCTGAAGTACGGTATCGATGATATCCGTCTTCTGTACGAAAACGATATGCGGTTCATCGAGCAGTTCAAGTAGGATTTAGTACGCAGCAGATTAGGAGGATAAAAATGATAGTTTCATTAGAATGGTTAAAAGATTATACAGATGTGCAGGTAAGCCCGGAAGAGTTCTGTGACCGCATGATCATGTCCGGCTCCAACCTGGAAACGCTGGAGCTGGTCGGTGAAGATATAAAGGATGTCGTAGTCGGCAGAATCGTGAAGATCGAGCCGCATCCGAACGCGGATAAGCTGGTCGTTTGTCAGATCGATATTGGCCGGGCGGAACCGGTGCAGATCGTGACCGGCGCGCCGAACGTATTTGAGGGCGCGTATGTTCCGGTCGCGCTGGACGGCAGCCATATCCCGGGGCCGATTCATGGACAGCCGAAGCAGGAGGGCGGCACAGTCATCACCAAGGGCAGCCTCCGCGGCGTGGAATCCGACGGCATGCTCTGCTCATTCGGCGAACTGGGCTTTGAAGACAAGGTCGTTCCGGTCAACCAGAGAGAGGGAATCTGGATCCTCGAACAAGCGTATCCGCTCGGCAGCGATTTCGCCGAAACGATGGAACTCAAAGACGCGATCATCGACTTTGAGATCACGCCGAACCGTCCGGACTGCCTGTCCATGATCGGTATGGCAAGAGAAGCGGCGGCAACCTTCGGCACCAAGCTGCGTTATCCGGAAACTTCCTGCAAGCACGAAGAAGGACACGCCAAGGATTATATCCAGGTCGAAGTCAAGTCTCCGCTTTGCAGAAGATACGTTGCCAGAGTTGTCAAGGATGTCAAGGTGGAGGATTCCCCGTGGTGGCTGCAGAGAAGACTGATCCATGCAGGCATGCGTCCGATCAACAACATCGTGGATATCACCAACTTTGTTATGCTCGAATACGGTCAGCCGATGCACGCGTTCGATATCGAAAGCCTTGCCGGCAAGAAGATCGTGGTCGACACGGCAAACGACGGTGAAAAATTCGTTACGCTTGACGGCACCGAAAGAACACTGGACGACAAGATGCTGATGATCAACGACGCCGAGAAACCGGTCGCGGTGGCTGGCGTGATGGGCGGTCTGAACTCCGAGATCGAAGCGACGACCAAGACCATCGTGGTCGAATCCGCGAACTTCGTCGCCAATAGCGTCAGAACCACGTCCAAGAGACTGGTGCTGCGAACCGAAGCTTCCGGCCGTTACGAAAAGGGCATCGATCCAAACCTCTGCGAAAGAGCGGCGGACAGAGTCTGCGAACTGATCGAGCTGATCGGAGCGGGTACGGTTGTCGGCGGCAGTGTGGATATCTATCCGCAAGTCGCGGAACCGAAAACCGTACATGCGAGAGTTTCTCGCATCAATCATGTGCTGGGTATCGAACTTTCCAGGAACCAGATGGTCGCTTACCTCGAAAGCCTGGAAATGATCGTCAAAGGCGACGGCGATGATCTCTATGTGACCGCGCCGACCGTCAGACAGGACATTGAGATCGAAGAAGATATCGTAGAAGAAGTCGCCAGACTTTACGGCTATGACAACCTGCCGGTCACCATTCCGAAGGGAAATAACGAGGCAAGTCAATCCCACGAAAGAGATATTAAGGATCTGGCCAAAAATACGCTCTGCGCGCTCGGCGCCAACGAGATCCAGACCTATTCCTTTGTCAGCCCGAAGGGCGTGGACAATGTCAGGATTGCGGAAGATTCCTGGGAAAGAGGTTTCGTGAAGATCCTCAATCCGCTCGGAGAAGATACGTCCGTTATGCGAACGATTCTCACGCCGGAAATGCTCGAAGTCATGGGCAGAAACTACGCGAGAAACCGCGAAGCGATGCGCGCGTTCGAGATCGGCAATACCTTCCTGGTCAACATGATCGACGAGCATCAGCTGCCGTTTGAAAGCGATAACCTTTCCATCGGTCTCTACGGCGGCGGAGATGATTTCTTCACGCTGAAGGGCATGATCACCGAACTGCTGTACAAGCTTGGTATCCGGGATCTGATCTTCGTGCCGGAGACGGAATACGGCGTTTACCATCCGGGCAGATGCGCAAGAATCATCGCCAGACATATGGCGGAGCTGGAAGATGGACCAAAGGAGGAAGAAGTGGAACTTGGTATCATGGGTGAGGTGCATCCGGATGTCGCGGATCAATACGGCATTGGTGTACGCGCTTGTGCGGCTGAACTGTTCTTTAAGACTGTGACCGAGCTTTCCGACACTACGAAGGTCTATCATCCGCTGCCGAAGTATCCGGCCATGACAAGAGACATCGCGCTGGTCGTTGACGAAGATATGACCGTCGGCGAAATTGAGGATGTCATTCAGAACGCAGGAGCAAAGATCCTCAGAGATGTGAAGCTTTTCGATATCTACCGCGGGAAGCAGGTCGGCGACGGTAAGAAGAGCGTAGCGTTCGCACTGACCTACCGCGACAATGAGCGAACCCTGACCGACGAAGATGTACAGAATGCGCACAGCAAGGTACTCGCAGCCTTAAAGGACAAGCTCGGCATCAATCTGAGAGAAATGTAGGATAAGGGAATAGAAGCAAGATGGAAGATAATCGCGTCAAAGTAAGGATTTACGGGCAGGACTACATCATCTCCGGGGAACGGGATGAAGAGATCATCCGGCAGATCGCATCCTATGTGGACGGCCGTATCCGGGAAGTCAGCAAGTATTTTTCCGGAAACGTGCAGGGGTCGCTGGCAGTCCTAGCAGCCGTCAATATTACCGATGAACTCTTTGAAACCCGCGAAAAAATCGCTGCGCTCACAGAAGCCAAAGATCAGGTGGAAAAGGATGCGCAGCACTATCTGAAAATGTGGGATGAAGCCAAAAAGAGCTTTATGCAGTATAAGGAAGAAGCGGCCAACGCTGCGGCCGAAAGACAGAAGTGTGAGGAAAAATATCGTCAGCTGGAGGAAAAATGCAGCGAATTTGAAAGCTCCTTCTTTGATATTCAAATGGAGAATATCCGTCTGAAGAGCGAGTTGGAAAAGAGCAGGAAGACCAATGAATAAAAAAGCACTTGCGGTTTTAGAATATGACAAGATCCTAAACATGCTGCGGGAGTGCGCGGGCTCCGAGATGGCTAGGGCGAAAATCGCCCTGTTCCGGCCATCGTCGAACCCGTATAAGATCCGGGAAAGACTCGCCGAGACCAGCGAGGCCGTACAGGTCATCGCGCGGAAAGGAGCGATCCCGCTCGGACAGCTTTACGATATTGAAAACGCGCTGCATCTGGCGCGAAAAGGCGGGAGCTTGACGATGCGTCAACTTTTGCAGGTGCTGTACGATCTGAAAGTGACGGGAGACGTCGTGACCTTTCTGCGCAGCGATCTGCCGCAGCTGCCGATCCTCGACGGCATGCGGGAAGTCCTGGTGACGTTCCCGCGCCTTGCCGACCGCATCGACCGTTGCATCTTATCGGAAGATGAGATGGCGGACAGCGCGTCGCCGGAACTGAAGGATATCCGCCGGAGCATCGTGCGGCAGAACGAAGCGATCCGCAATCGGCTGAACCAGATCCTGAGCAACCGCGACAACCAGACCTATCTGCAGGACAGCCTTGTGACGATGCGTGACGGGCGGTATGTGGTGCCGGTCAAGGCCGAACATCGAGCCAAGATGCCGGGCATTGTCCACGACCAATCCTCGAGCGGCGCGACGATCTTTGTGGAACCGCAGGTGATCGTTGATCTGAACAACGGACTGCGGGAGTTGGAACTGGCGGAACGTGCGGAGATCGACCGCATTCTGGCTGAACTTTCGTCGAACGTGGCGGAGCACTTCCACGATCTTTTGAACAATCAGAAGATCCTCGTCCAAATGGACGTGATCTTTGCTAAGGGGAAGCTTTCCTGCCGCATGCAGGCGGAGCAACCGCAGATGAACGAGGACGGGGAACTGGATCTGAAACAGGCCAGACACCCGCTTTTGGAGATCAAAAAAGCGGTGCCGATCAACGTGGCAGTCGGGAAAGATTACCGGACGCTGGTGATCACCGGACCGAATACCGGCGGCAAGACGGTCACGCTCAAGACCATCGGGTTGCTGGCCTTGATGGCACAGAGCGGACTGCACATCCCGGCGGCAGGAACCAGCCGGATGCCGATCTTCCGCGATGTTTTCGCGGACATCGGCGACGAACAGAGCATTGAGCAGAGCCTGAGTACCTTTTCCTCCCATATGCGTAATACAGTGGAGCTGGTGGAAAAGGCCAAGACCGGTACGCTGGTATTGCTGGATGAACTGGGAGCCGGTACCGATCCGACCGAGGGGGCGGCACTGGCGATCGCCATCCTCGAACGCCTAGCGGCGCAGGGCGCGATCACCGTGGCAACGACCCATTATAACGAACTGAAAAAATACGCGCTTTCCACACCGGGCGTGGAGAACGCTTCCATGGAATTTAATGTGGAAACCCTGAGCCCGACCTATCGCCTGTTTATCGGCGTGCCGGGCAAATCCAACGCCTTTGAGATCTCCCGCAAGCTGGGACTGCCGGACGCGATCATCAATCGCGCGGGACAGCTTTTGGAACGCGGTGATATTGCCTTTGAAGATGTGCTGAGCGCAATCGAAAAGGATAAGCAGAAGGCAGAAGATGAACGCAGCGAGGCGATGCAGCTCCGGCAGCAGATGGAAAAGCAGCAGGAAGCGCTCGAAAAGCGAGAAGCTGCCTTAGCTCAAAAAGAAAAAGAGCTCCTGCGTGCGGCCAAAGAAGAAGCGCGCGCCATCGTGCGCGAAGCGAAGGACACCGCCGCAGAAGTGCAGAAAGAACTGCGCGCTTTGGCCAAGGAGCCGAGTCTGGGCGAACGCAATAAGCGTTTGGAACAGAGTAAGCGCAGACTGCGGGAGAGTGAAAACAAATACGCGGTCGCACCGGAGAAACTGGTCAATTACGACCCGGTTCGTCCGGAGGAACTGAAGATCGGCGACCGGGTCAAGCTACTGACACTCGATCAAAACGGCGAGGTGCTGACGCTGCCGGATGCCAAAGGCGATCTGATGGTTGGCGTCGGCATCCTGAAGATCAACGCCAATGTGAGGGATCTGATGCTGATCCGTGACGGTTCAGCCAAAAAGAAGCCGCCACGCGGCACGAAATACGGCAGCCTTTCTCGCATGAAAGCCCAGAACATTTCTTCCTCGGTGAACGTACAGGGCAAGTCGCTGGACGAAGCATTGATGGATGTGGACAAATATCTGGATGACGCCTATATGGCGGGTTTGAAGGAAGTGACGGTGATCCATGGCCTGGGCACGGGCGTTTTGCGCACCGGTCTGCGGCAGGCGTTCCGCCGGCACAAGCATGTGGATTCGTTCCGCAAGGGTGCTTATAACGAGGGCGGAGACGGCGTGACGATCGTCAAACTGAAGGAGTGAGCGGGATGTATATTATCAGCAGATGCCTACTGGGATACAACTGTAAATATAACGGCGGGAACAACCGCAATGAGGCAGTCATCGAGTTCTGCCGGACGCATCGTTATGTGGCGATCTGCCCGGAGACCGCGGGAAAACTGCCGTCGCCGCGTCCACCGGCCGAGAAGGTCGGAGACCGGATCGTGGACAAAGAAGGCCGCGATGTCACGGATTTTTTCGAAGCAGGCGCTACCTTGTGCATGCAGGCATGTCTGGACGCTGCGGAGCGGGAGGGCGAGCCGCTGGAGGGAGCCATCCTCAAAGCCAACAGTCCGTCCTGCGGATTCGGCAAGATCTACGACGGAACGTTCAGCGGCACACTGACAAATGGAAACGGTGTCTTTGCCGACCAGATACACCGCTGCGGAATTGATGTGATTACAGAAAAGGAGACAATCAAATGGTAAATTTTAAGGATGAAATTGCCAAACTGCTCGCGGAACAAGTGACTGATCTGCCCCTCGAAGAGATCCGGGGCATGATCGAGGTTCCGCAGGATGCAAAAATGGGCGACTACGCGTTCCCTTGCTTTAAGCTCGCGAAAGTGATGCGCAAAGCGCCGCCGCTGATCGCCAAAGGCATTGCCGAAAAGATCGCGGACGCACCGATATTTGAAAAGGTCGAGCCGGTCAATGCGTATGTCAACATGTTTATTTCCAAAGAAGAATTTGTCAAAGACGTTGTGGAAGACGTGCTCGAAAAGGACAGCGAGTACGGCAAGACCAACATCGGCAACGGCATCCCGGTGATCGTGGAATTTTCCTCCCCGAACATTGCCAAGCCGTTTCATATCGGTCACATCCGCAGTACCGTCATCGGCAATTCCATTTATAAGTTATATGACGCGATGGGCTATAAGGTCACACGGATCAACCATCTCGGTGACTACGGCACACAGTTCGGCAAGATGATCGTCGCTTATCGCCGCTGGGGTAATGAGGAAGATGTCAAGCGAGAACCGATCAAGACGCTGCTGCATTACTATACCAAGTTCCATGTAGAAGCCGAAAAGGATCCAACTTTGGAAGATGAAGCAAGAGCGACCTTCACCAGGCTGGAACACGGCGAACCGGAAGAAACCAAGCTCTGGCAGTGGTTCCGTGATGAATCCCTCAAGGAGTTTACCCGCGTCTATGACATGCTTGGAATTTCCTATGACTCCTACGCGGGTGAATCGTTCTATTCCGATAAGATGCCGGCCATCGTGGAAGAGCTGAAAAAGAAGAATCTGCTGGTGGAATCCAATGGCGCGATGATCGTCGATCTGGAGCCTTACGGACTAACACCGGCGCCGATTCTCAAATCGGACGGTTCCACCCTGTACATCACCAGAGATCTGGCATGTGCAAAATACAGAAAAGACACTTACAACTTTTATAAGAACATTTATGTAGTCGCTTCGCAGCAGAACCTGCATTTCCAGCAGCTCAAGAAAATCCTCGAGCTCATGGGTTACGAATGGGCGAAGGATATCATCCACGTACCGTTCGGTTTAGTCAGCCTGGAAGACGGAACGATGTCAACTCGAGAGGGTCGTGTTGTTTTCCTAGAAGACGTGCTCAACCGGGCGATCGACGAGACGCGTGACATCATCCGCGAAAAGGGCGTCGCGACCGATAATATCGAAGAAACCGCCAAGCAGGTCGGTATCGGCGCTGTCGTCTTCAATGAACTGTCCAACAACCGGATCAAAGACTACGTGTTCTCCTGGGATAAGGTTCTGGATTTCAATGGAGAGACCGGACCTTACGTACAGTACACCTATGCGAGATCGGCCAGCATTCTGCGCAATGCGGGCGAAGAGGCGGTACGCGCGGCACACGGTTCGATCAATGCGGCTTATATCACGAGCGAGAGCGCTTACACGCTGGCAAAGCTGATCTACAGGCTTCCGGAAGTCGTTATTGAGGCCGGCGAAAAATATGAGCCTTCCATCGTGACCAGACATATCGTCGACCTTGCGCAGGCGTTCAATCGCTTCTACCATGATGAACACATTCTGGTCGACAACGAAGAAGAAAAACGCGCGAAACTGGCGTTGGTCATCGCGGCCAAGACTGCGATCAAGAATGGCCTGGCACTGCTTGGCATGGAAGCGCCGGAACGGATGTAAATTTTATCTCGGCTTCGCTCGAAAATGACAGCGGAGCCGACGCAGTACAAGAATGATGACAATAAGCGGAGAGATAGAAATAGAATGAGATATGTAGGAGATATTTATCGGCCGCCCAGCGAGGCCTACAGCCTGCTGGTGCAGGTGACGATCGGTTGCGCGCACAACAAGTGCACGTTCTGCAATATGTTTAAGGAAAAACAGTTCCGAGTCCGTAGCGTTGATGAGGTACTGGAGGATCTGGACTGGGCAAGAGCCAATTACCGGCGAGTGGAGCGAATCTTCCTCTGCGACGGGGATGCCTTATGCCTGGCAAACCATAAGCTGCTCAAGATCCTCGATTACATTGCAGATAAATTTCCGGAATGTGAACGGGTCACGACCTACGGGCGGGCAAAGGACGCGCTCCGCAAGACCGACGAAGAACTGCGCCAGCTGCGTGCGCACGGAATGACCATGGTCTACATGGGTGCGGAATCCGGCAGCCAGAAGGTTTTAGATCTTGTAAAAAAAGGAGAGACCCGAGAGGAGCTGATTACCGGCGTACAGCGCCTGGAGGCTGCGGGTATCCAGACGTCCGTGACCTTTATCAGCGGACTGGCGGGATCGGCGCTTTGGGAAGAGCATGCCGTTGAGAGCGGCAAGATGATTGCGGAAATGAATGCGTCCTATGTCAGTCTGCTGACCTTGATGCTGCAGCCGCCCTGTCCGATGTGGGATGACTATCAGCAGGGCAAATTCCAATTTCTTACTCCTGAAGAAGTCCTGGCAGAAACCTGCCTGCTGCTGAAGTACGCGCGCCCGTCAAAGCCGTGCGTATTTCGCAGCAATCATGCTTCGAATTATGTTTCTCTGCGCGGCAATCTGCCGATGGACAACGAGGCGATGATTGCTTCCTTAAAAAAATGTATGCAAGACCGGGGGCTGCTCAAGGATGAGCGGTTTCGGATGCTATAACAGTCTTATGTGACTTGTGCCGCGGACAGCAGGGATCCTCCTGCTGCCCGCTTTCTCGATGAAAAGAACATGAAGATATTACTGACTACCTTAAATTCCAAATATGTGCATTCCAACCTCGCTCTCAAATACCTTTACACGGTGACCGCGGGTGATTACAGCGATGTGGAGGTGCGGGAATTCACCATCAACAACGATCCGCACTACGTCTACGGCGAGATCGTAAGAGGCGGTTACGATATGGTTTGCTTTTCCTGCTATATCTGGAACATCGAGCAGATCAAAACACTGGCAGTTGATCTGAAACTGGCACTTCCGGATCTTCTGATCACTGTCGGCGGTCCGGAGGTCAGCTATCAGGGCACGGAATTCGCCCGCCAAAACCGTTGGGTCGATTACATCCTCCGCGGTGAGGGGGAATATCCGTTCTATCGTCTGTGCCAGGTTCTGCATGATCCGCAGCGGCCGTTGGAAACGATCCCGGGGTTGATCTACCGGCAGGACGGCAAGATCTATGTCAATGCCGAGATCGAGCCGATCGACTTTAACGCGGTGCCGTTTCCGTATTCCGTTCTGGACTGCGAGGCCGATAAGGTTGTCTATTATGAATCGACTCGCGGCTGCCCGTTCCGCTGCGCGTACTGTCTTTCTTCAATCGACAAGACGGTGCGGCCGCTGGCGATGGATCGCGTCAAGGCGGATCTCGGCTATTTTCTATACAAGCGTGTGATGCAGGTTAAATTTATCGACAGAACGTTCAATTACGATGCGAAGCGTGCTTGGGAGATCATCAAATATATTCTCGACAACGACAACGGCGTGACAAACTTCCACTTTGAGATTTGCGCGGATCTGCTGGACAACGCGACTCTGGAACTTTTTCGCAGCGCCCGCAAAGGACTGTTTCAGGTGGAAGCCGGTATCCAGTCGACGAACCCGCCGACGCTGGCGGCCATCAACCGCAAGGAAAACGTGTATCCGGTGCTCTACAATCTCGAGCGTCTGATCGCGCT
>DJPG01000079.1:27155-27395 GCA_002439735.1 Firmicutes bacterium UBA6418
GGCAACATCCATGTGCATGTAGATCTGATCGCCGGGCTGCCGTATGAGAGCTATGAGCTTTTTCGCCGATCGTTCGACAAGGTTTATGCGTTGCATGCGGACGCATTGCAATTAGGATTTTTGAAAGTTCTGGCAGGCACGCCCCTGGCCGCGCAGCTTACGCAGCACGGGATCGTTTACCGGCCGCACGCGCCTTATGAGGTGATCTCCACGGCCTATATCAGCGCCGAAGAACTGGTG
>DJPG01000079.1:27421-29648 GCA_002439735.1 Firmicutes bacterium UBA6418
GCCTCAAAATGATCGAGGAAATGTTGGATATTTATGATAACCGCGGCGGCTTTACGCATACGGTCGCCTATCTGATCGAGACGGTGGGCGACGGGCCTTTCCGCTTTTATGAAAAGCTGGCAGATTATTATTACGCGAACGGGTTTCAGCACCGTGACCGCAAAAAGGACGATCAGTACCGGATCCTGTTGAAGTTCGCGCGCCGGCTTTCTGAGGAGCAGGGCGACACGCGGGTGGCCGAGCAGGCGCTTGCCGCGCTGAACCGGGACGCGGCAGAAACCATGAATCCGGAAAACCTCAAACGTTTTTTAAGAAAGGGCTGGGAACTATAGTATGAACTTAGAACAAAAAGACAGAATCGGACAGTATCTGCTACCGCACCTTGATCAGATCATCTTTGACGAGCTTTCCGAGTCGTATCTTGCGCGGGCGGGAATCGCGGACATCCTGCGGGACGTGCCGGTACCGCTGCGAAAAACCGAATTAAATCATATTACGACCTTGTCGATCGCGCGCAATATGGCCTTTGTGATCGGCTGTGACCCGACTTTCCAGTATCGGGATAATTATATCGCCTACATCCTGCGGGCGTTTGACAAGCGTTTTGCGGACGGCTTGATCGCGGACGGCGTCGAATGGGCTTCCAAGAATGATTTTGACTACGCCTGCATCCAGTTTCGCGCGGCGATGCAGATCGATCCGGAGAACGCCAATGCGTATTACTGCTACGGACGGGCTTGCAAGGACGCGTACGAACACGGTGAGGAGGAAGAATTCGTCGGACGCTTCAAGGCGGAATCGTTGGAAGCCTTTGAGATCGCGACTCTTAAAGACCCAAAGCTTGCGGAAGCTTACTATTTCCTGGGTTATGCCTATGTCAACATGGGACTTTATGGGAAGGCAAAGCTGACCTGGGAAGAATATCTGAAGCTGATCGAGGGACGTAGCGAGGAGGGCATCGACGAGCTACGAAAGGAGATCCGCGGACGTCTGACGCAGCTGGAACAGCCGGTCAAGATCGAGGAAGCCTGCAATCTGGTACTTTCCGGCCGGTATGAAGAGGGAATTGCGGCGCTTTCCCCGTATTGCGAAAGCGAATTCGCTTCCTGGTGGCCGCTCTGGTTCTATCTGGGAACTGCGCACGCGGCGTTGGAACAGGACGAGGATGCCATCCGCTGCTTCAAAGAGGTGCTCCGCTATGCGCCGAGCAACGCGGACGCGATGGAAGAGCTGGTGCGGCTCTATGAAAAAAACGGGCAGGATGACTTAATGGAAAAATACCGTACCAAACTTGCGATCGTGCGGCAGAACGCTGAGGCGGATCGCCGGCTCGCGGAAGAAAACACGGCAGCCGAACGTCGACTTGCAAAAGAAAATGCGGAGAAGGAAGACACCGGGGCTTTGCAGGAAAAGCAGATCAAGCGGACGACGGCCATGGTGACAGAGGGAACGGGCAGACTGAATTAAGGAGGAACTGCATGAACATTCTCGTGATTGACGGACAGGGCGGTATGATCGGCAGACAGCTGATCACCGAGATCCGCAAGAGCATTCCAGACGCGGAGATCACTGCGGTCGGAACCAATACGCTGGCAACCGCCAGTATGCTCAAGGCCGGTGCGGACAGCGGCGCAACCGGCGAAAACGCGGTTCGTGTATGTACGCGCAGAGCCGACGTGATTATCGGTCCGGTCGGCATCGTAATCGCGGACTCCCTGCTGGGGGAAGTGACACCGATGATGGCGGCGGCGGTTGGCAGCAGCAGTGTCCAAAAGATCCTGTTGCCGGTGAACAAGTGCAATAACATCATCGTCGGAACGGCAGACAAGAGCACTTCTGACCTGATTGCCGAAGCAATCCGGCGCGTACAGGAGATCAAAAGCTGAGGCGCTTCGCTCAAAATCGAAATCCCGCAGCATACCGACGGGATTGAAATGTATAAAAAAAAGAACAAACGAAAACATAGATTATTTTAAAAATATGCTTGACATTTTATGGTCTTATATGTATAATAATTTATGTTGTCGGTGATAATAAAGACGCCGATAAGCGAGCGTTCCGAGGTAGCTCAATGGTGGAGCAGGCGGCTGTTAACCGCAAGGTCGAGGGTTCGAGCCCCTCCCTCGGAGCCATTTTTATCACTAAAAACAGTAATGTCGGATGTGATAAGGGTGCCTTGCAGAAACATTGAGATATCGATGTTTATGCCGGAGTGGCGGAATTGGCA
>DJPG01000126.1:0-5570 GCA_002439735.1 Firmicutes bacterium UBA6418
CGCGGTACCACCTTTGTTCCTGCTTTTCGCAAAGCAGACCCTCTTTGATTCCAAAACTCGAAAGCAACCTTCAGAAAACGCATGCTTTCGGAACTCTCAGCCTCGGCTCCGATTCTCTGTAAAGCGCGGATTTTCCTACTCCTCTTCGTCATCGTTTCGATTGAATTTTCAATAGAAACATTGTATAACGCATGCGACCGCTTGTCAAGAAAAATCAGATAACTTTTGTCTCTTCCAGCTTTTCGTTAAACGCATCGTTCAAGCGGATGATCGGCTTTCTCAGTACCAGACCTAAAAGCAGCGACGCGATCAGGTAAAGGCTGAGAATCCCCAGCTCTTTCCAATAAGTGTTGCCGTAAAATCCCGCGATACACTCGCGCATAGCCGCCATGCCGTGCGTGAACGGCAGTAGCACATACAGTCTTTGGAAAAATGTCGGCGTCATCTCGATCGGGAACGTTCCGCCGGAACCAGCCACCTGAATGACCATCAGAACCACGCAGATTGCCTTTCCGATGTCGCCGAAAGAAACCGTCAGCGTATACAGCAGATTGACGAATACGATGCTGGTAAACCAGCCCGCGAGCATGAAACAGAACGGATGTTCACACTGGATCTCCAGGAAGTACAGATCTCCCAGACAGATCAGCCCGCTCTGCAAAAGGCCGATGATCAGGAACAGGATATATCTTCCCAGATACAGCTGCGCCGGCGTCACATCGGCAAGCTCTTCCTGTCGTTTGCGGTCCACATTGACCTTCATCATCGCCACCAGCACGACGCCGCCGACCCAGATCGCCAGAACGGAGTAGAACGGCGCCATGGCCGATCCGTAATTCTCTACCGGATAATACTTTATGTTGTTCAGTTTCACCGGGGCTGCCAGAAATTCGCTGACCTCCGTCGGATCCGTGCCGAGGATCTCATCCAGTTCCTCCGTATCGCTGTTCTGTACTGCCTTGTTGATCTTGGCGGAAACACGGCGGATCTCTTTCGCGCCGCTGCGGATCATGCCGGAAGTATCTTCGAGCGCCGCCTGCAGCTTGACGAGATTGTCGGAAAGATCTCCGGTACTGACATCGATCTGTGCCGCCGCAGCATCCAGCTGATCCAGCAGGTCGACCACCGCGTCTCCGGAAGCGTCGAAGCTGTCGATCAGCTGCAGGATCTTGGTTTCTACGTTGGCTTCGTAATCTGCCTGCAGTTCCTCGATCGCCAGATAATTTTCCTCGATCTCCGTCTTCAGCGTCTGCCGCTTCTGCTCGATCTCACGCTCGGTATCGTACAGCTCGTTTGCCGCGCCCTGCAAGTCATCCCGCAGCGCGCTCTGCAGATCGATCTGCTTCTGCAGATTGCGGATCATGCGATCCAGCGCGTCCTGCGTGATACCCGCAAGCTCCGGCAGCGCGTCCCGCAGCTCCTGCAGGCTCTGTTTGACTTTTTCCGCTGCCTGTACCTGCTGATCGACCTTGGCCGCAAGCTCCGCGAGCACCTTTTGTCCGGTTTCCATATCCTGATACAGAAGATCCATCGCCGCATCCGCCTGCTTGGCGATCTCCTGATAGCTTTCTTTTGTCTGCCGCAGCGCCAGATTGACGGCTTCTGTCGTGCCGGTCACCGCGCCGGACAGACCGGATATCGTCTGCGTGATCTGCTGCAGATCTTTTTGCGCCTTGCCTGCCTTGCCGACCGCCGCGTCCAGCATCTCCGCGGAGCTGTCGGTCACACGGCTCAGAGAGGAAACGATCGATGCGAACGTATCGACCAGGTCCGCGGAATCATCCAGTTCCCCTGCCAGCTCCTGCAGGTTCACCGTAAAGTTTTCCATCGTTTCCTTGCCATCGGTTTCATTAAGAACCTGCGTCAGGCCATCCAGAATATCCAAGCCGATCTCCGTGACCGTCTGCGCGAAGACCTGATCGATCTGTTTCTGCACCGCGCTGGCGCCCTTATCTGTGATCTTCGGCGCAATCGCGTTCTCTTTCTCGTTCAGATAATATAGGATATCCGACCGCTGGATCCGGTCTTTTGAAAACAGGCTCATGATGTCACGGCTGAAAGATTCCGGCAGAACGATCGCCGCGTAATATTTGCCCGACTTGACCCCCCGGATCGCCGCTTTTTCATCCGTAAAGATCCAGTTCAGCTGGTTGTTCTCGCGCAGGTTCATCTCGACTTGATCGCCGACATTCAGCGTGATCGGGAACAGACTTCCCCGATAACCCTCGTCCATATTGGCGACCGCGACCTTGAGGTTTCCGGTGTTGCCGTAAGGATCCCAACTGGCGGCGATATTGAACCAGGCGTACAGAGACGGAACGATCGTCAGGCCCATGACCACGATCCAGGCGATCGTATTGTTGCGGATCTGTTTCAGATCACCGGTAAAGATCTTACCGATATTGCGCAGTGTCTTCATGGCTTTTCCTCTCCTTTCAGCTCCTGCAGCAGATCCTCTTTGGACTTCTTCGCGTAGCGCATCTTGCTCTGCAGATTTTCATGCACAAATTCCAGAATGATCAGGAAGGTGGAAATGGCAATGATTGCGCAGATCCACAGCACCAGAAAGACCATCTTGGAAGACACGCTGAACATCAGGATCAAAAAGACAGTCGGCAGCAGAAGGATCAGCAGGAACCCCAGCTTGATCCATTTTTTATAATTTTCTTCAAAATGCAGTGTCTTCTCCACCATTTTTTTGTGAAAGACTTCCTGATCGGCCAAAATGTTGATCGCCGTCGAAAGCTTTACCCGCTCGCGCGTCATTCCGCTTTCCTCGCAGATCATCAGCCCGGTCTCTTCCAGCTTTTTGTCAAACATACGGTTCAGATTGAGCATCAAAAGCCGCACCCCCAGACCGATCAAAAGAGCGATCGGCAGATACAGCGCCAGAATCGCGATGTTTTTCCAGTACAAATGATCGTACATCCCTGCGATCGCTTCCCGCATGGCGTTGATCCCATAGGTAAACGGCAGCAGCGGATGCAGATTGCGGAAAAAGGCCGGCGTCATTTCGATCGGATAGGTGCCCGCGGAACCCGGGATCTGCAGAATGACCAGGATCACACAGACCGCCTTGCCGATATGCTTAAATGTGAGCGAAAGCGCGTAGATCAGGTTTACGTAAACAAAGGAAATGAATATGCCCGCGCCGATAAACGCCAGCGGATGCTCACACTGCGTCTTGAGCAGGAAAATATCCCCCAGGCAGATGATCACGGCCTGGATCAAACCGACCGCGATAAACAGCAGCCAGCGTCCGAAATACGCCTGTGTCGGCGTGATCTTTTTTAATTTTTTATCACGATCCACTTCCAGCTTGAAAATGGCGATCAGCACAATGCCGCTGACCCAGATGGCCAGATTCGTATAGAACGGCGTCATCGCCGAACCGTAGTTTTTTACCGGGAAAAGGCTGACCGTTGTCAGCTGTACCGGTGAAGAGATAAAGTCCGCCACGACTTGCGCATTCAGTCCGCGATCCTGCAGAAATTCTTCATAAGCGGAATAGGAATCGGCGCTACGCAGCGCGCTGATCTCATCTGCCACATGATCGACCCGTCCGCTCACGCGCTTCAGCGCGGACGCTGTTGCCGAAAGCGCGTTCCGTGTCTCGTCCACACAGTTGTCAAGCTCATCGAGGATCGTCTGCAACTGCACGATCGTCGGTTCCATGGACGATAAGATGCCGGAAAGCGTTCCGCCCTGTATCGACAGGACATCTAGCGTCTGGTTCAGAACCGGGAAAACATCGGCGTTGAGAATGTCCTTCGCGTCGCTGAGGCTCTTTCGTTCGGCCTGTAAAGCCCCATAAACGCTGGTCTGGGTATTCAAAAGCAGCTCCGACGCGTCTTCCAGACGTTTCAGCGTCTTTTCCAGACTTTGTAGAACCGCCTGATATCTTTGGTTTTGTTTTTCCAGCGCCGAAATAGCGGTTTCCAAAGCGACGTTCGGGTACAGGCTGTTCAGACGCTTCAGTTCCTCCAGATTCGCTTCGTTGCGGTCGATCACCGCCTGTGTTTTGGTGATCAGCCGTGTCATCTGCGCCTCGGCCTTGGCAATCTCGTTCTGCAGATCGCTCAGACCCTCCCACGCGGCGGTTTCGATCTCCGACAAATGCCGGTCGCCCTGTGCGATCGCTCCCTCAAGCTGGATTGAGAACAGATTGACGGACTGTCTTACCGCGGTCAGCGTGTCCAGCGACAGGTCGATTGTTCCTGCGCCCTCATCCGCGATCCGTTCAGTCTTCTTCAAGGTCTTGCGCGCTCCGCGGATGACTTCTTTGCTATCCTTGGCGATCTTGTCCAGACCCTTGAGGACATCCTGCTGCGCGTTCAACTCCTGCGCCGCTTTGTGGACTGCGCTCGCCGACTTACGGTTGACCGCCCCGATGCTTTCGGACGCGGACAGGATCGTTTCATCCAGGATTTTGGACACGGCCTCTGAAGCGACCGAAACAAAGGTCTGGTTGACCTGCTGCTGCACCGTCGTGGCTCCGGTATCCGTGACCTTCGGCGCGATGGCGTTCTTTTTTTCATTTACAAAATATTCGATTTCCGGCGCGTGGATATTGCCGGACAGCACACTGACCATGCTCTGACTGAAATCCTCCGGGATCACGATCGCCGCGTAGTAATCTCCGGCCTCCACGCCGTCGATCGCGCTCTGACGGTCCAAAAAAGTCCAGCCCAGCGAATCATTTTCTTTTAAATTCTTGACGATCTCATCACCGACGTTCAGCTTGCCGACCATTTCCTGCTCGGTGCCCTTGTCGCAGTTCGCCACCGCGATAAGAATCCCTTGCGTGTTGCTGTAAGGATCCATGTTTGCGGCAATGTTAAACCAGGCATACAGCGATGGTATGACGCAGACGCCCAAGAGCACGATCACCGCCACCCAATTGGAAAGCAGCCGTTTCAAATCTCTGAAAAATATCTGAAAAATTATTTTCATCTCTTCCTTATTTCCCCCTGCGAAGCCGTAGTGTAGAAATTCCTATTATTAATTTAACGTTTCTTGCAAAAAAGTCAATGGACATATTTTTCTCGTGGGTAAATTTTTATTTTTTTGCTTTCTTATCGGATTCTGTGCATATTTTTTCTTTTCATTGCGGGCAGTTTCATGTATAATAGAAGCAGAAAATTCTGATGAAAACTTAGTGCCGCGCGTCTTTGCTGCACGGCAGAACGGAGATCTCAAATGAAACTGATTACAGCAATCATCAATAAAAAAGACGCAGCCTGTGTCTGCGATTCTTTAACCGAAGCAGGTTTCTTCTTTACCAAACTCGCGACATCCGGCGGTTTCCTCAAAGAGGGCAATCTGACGCTGCTGATCGGCGTAGACGACGAAAAGGTTCATGCTGCGCTCGAAGTCATCCGCCTGCACTGTCTGAAGCGCACAGAAGAAGCGCCGATCATGATCGGCGCTGATACCAACGTTTCCACGTTCAGCTACGCTGCGCCGCAGGTCATTGTCGGCGGCGCGACTGTCTTTGTCACCAATGTCGAGCAGTTCGAGAAATACTGATCACAAAGCGCACCACACCAAGGATACAAAAAAGCGTCCGC
>DJPG01000126.1:5602-12624 GCA_002439735.1 Firmicutes bacterium UBA6418
GCGGACGCTTTTTTGTATCCTTGCATTGTATGATTTTATATATGATTACGCATTCGCCGCGGCGTGACTGTCCAGTACATTCTTCAAAGCTGCCATGGAACTGGACGGACAACGCGCAATGCGGATATTTCTTTTTTTCGCCTGTTCATTCGCGTGATGCAGCATCTTGTGCGACATCGTGCTCGTGAACAGGATCAGAAGATCCGGATTCCCGAAATTCTGCAGACCCTTTTCAGTCTTGGCAAAGACCTTCGCGCTGCAATCGTAAGATTTGCACAAGTCCTCATATCTTCTGACCATTCTTTCGTTCCCGCCGATAATTACAACACTCATATCGCTTTCTACTCCCTCTTTGATTTTTTCGTTACGCTTATTTTCTTTGATATCATTCTATTTTCTTTTTTGTTTTGGTTAGCACCGGCTAACCATCGACTAAAAGAGAAATGCCCTTCGGCATTCACTTTTGCTTCAGCTTTTGCCGGGAGCCGCAGACTGTATGCCTGCCGCTCCCGCTTTTCGCTGCTGTTATGTTTTGATTTATTTTGTCTTGTGGCAGGACCCCGCCATTGCACAATGCGCGCAGTTACAGCCACAGGAGGATTTTCCTTTTTTCTTGTTCTTGACAAGATGACAAATAATCGCTACTACGATCAGCACCAACACCAACGATATAATGATGGTACTCAAATTCTCTGTGATCCAGTTTAACATATTGACCGACTCCCTTCACTTGAATTGTTCTTTGTTTCCTCTCTTTTATCATACACCGGCCAGCCCGGTTTCAAACAGGATTATTTTATCTTTGCTTCCAGTCTGGTCGCTTCTTTGTAAGGGCGAACCAGCATGTAGATGATCAGTGCCAGTGCCGCAAGGGCAAAGATCAAGCCGATGACGTTCATGTGACCGGTAAACGCGTTGCCGAACTGATTGATCATCAATGCAACGATATACGCGAATCCACACTGATAGCCGATCGCGAACCAGGTCCATTTTGCGTTGTTCATTTCACGCTTGATGGCTCCGATCGCTGCAAAGCAAGGCGCGCACAGCAGGTTGAATACCAGGAAGGAATAACCGCTGATCGGAGTGAATACAGATGCCAGAGTTTCGTAAACATTTCCGGACGCACCGTAGAGGATACCCATCGTGCCAACAATATTTTCCTTCGCGACCAGACCGGTAATGGAAGCAACCGTTGCTTCCCAAGTGCCAAAGCCCAATGGAATGAAGATCCAGCAGATCGCGTTACCGATGGCCGCCAAAATGGACTGATCCAGTTCGTCTTCTGTCAGCATTCTGAAGCCTTCGTCTGTAAATCCGAAGTAGGAGGTGAACCATACCAGGATCGTAGACAGCAGGATGATGGTACCTGCTTTTTTGATGAAGGACCAGCCACGTTCCCACATGGAACGCAGTACGTTGCCTAATGTCGGCATGTGGTAAGCCGGGAGTTCCATAACGAACGGAGCCGGGTCACCTGCGAACATCTTTGTCTTTTTCAGCATGATACCGGAAATGATGATCGCCGCCATACCTACGAAGTATGCACTGGTCGCTACCCAAGCGGATCCATGGAAAATCGCGCCTGCGATCATCCCAATGAACGGAACTTTCGCGCCGCAAGGGATGAAAGTGGTCGTCATGATAGTCATACGACGGTCGCGTTCATTCTCGATTGTACGAGAAGCCATGATTCCCGGAATACCGCAGCCTGTACCGATCAGCATCGGAATGAAGGACTTGCCGGATAAACCAAACTTACGGAAGATACGGTCGAGTACGAATGCGATACGAGCCATGTAGCCGCAGGCTTCCAGGAAAGCAAGCAGCAAGAACAGTACCAGCATCTGCGGAACGAATCCAAGCACCGCGCCGACACCGGCGACGATACCGTCAAGCAGCAGTCCGGACAGCCATTCTGCTGCACCTGCCGCTTCGAGTGCGTTACCGATCAAAACCGGGATACCAGGTACCCAAATACCATAGGTGGAAGTATCCGGCGCGCCGTAAGCATCTTTGTAATCGGTATTGAGGTATTCGTCAACCGCTGCCTCATAGTCGGATTTGGTTACACCATCTACGGTTTCAACTGCCAGAGTTTCTTCATCTTCTACTTCATAGGAAACGCTGGCATCCGCCGGAATCAGAGTATCCAACTCTTCCAGGGCTGTTTTTGCCGCACCTTCAGAATAGTCTTCGCTCTCCATATCCAACGCTTCTGTAATCGCGTCATTACCGTATTCATCCGCAAACGCGCCGATGATCAGGTCGGTATCGCCGTATCGTTCTGCTGCTTCTTCATACTGCGCGGTACCGTCTCCGAAGAGATGCCAACCGTCGCCGAACAGTCCATCGTTTGCCCAGTCCGTCGCCGACGCGCCGACGGTTACCATCGAAATGTAATAAACAAGGAACATGATCAACGCGAAGATCGGCAGACCCAGCCAGCGATTGGTTACCACCTTGTCGATCTTATCAGATGTCGAAAGCTGACCCTTGTTCTGTTTTTTATAGCATGCCTTGATGATGGATGCGATGTAGATATATCTTTCGTTGGTGATGATAGATTCCGCGTCATCATCCATTTCTTTTTCAGCTGCTTTGATATCTTCTTCGATGTGTGCCATTACATCTGCGTCAATGTGCAGATTTTCAAGAACCTTATCATCTCGTTCAAAGATCTTGATCGCGTACCATCTCTGCTGTTCTTCCGGCATATTATGTACCGCTGCCTCTTCGATGTGTGCCAGCGCATGCTCTACAACGCCCGCGAACGTGTGCATCGGAACCGTTTTTCCGTTCTTTGCCGCCTCAATTGCCGCCTCTGCTGCCTCCATAATGCCGGTTCCCTTTAACGCAGAGATTTCAACGATCTTACAGCCAAGCTGTCTGGAAAGTTCCTCGGTGTTGATCTTGTCGCCGTTCTTTTTTACGATATCCATCATGTTGATGGCAACAACGACCGGAATACCCAGTTCGGTCAGCTGTGTGGTCAGGTACAGGTTTCTCTCCAGGTTGGTACCATCGATGATATTCAGGATCGCGTCCGGACGTTCACCGATCAGGTAGTTTCTCGCAACAACTTCTTCCAATGTATAGGGAGAAAGGGAGTAAATACCCGGAAGGTCGGTGATGATAACATCCTCATGCTTCTTTAATTTACCTTCTTTTTTCTCAACGGTTACGCCGGGCCAGTTGCCGACAAACTGGTTGGAACCGGTGAGCGCATTGAACAGTGTGGTCTTACCACAGTTCGGGTTACCCGCAAGGGCAATTCTGATACTCATTTTTAAATTCCTCTCTTTCTGTCGATCCGCAATCACCGATCATCCAATGTCTTTTCATCAAATTAGCGATTGCTAACCGAAAAACTGAAAATCAGGGGAATCACTTCCCCTCCGTTTTTGTCCTATTTTGCTTCAACTTCGATCATACTGGCGTCTTCTTTTCTGAGCGACAGTTCATAGCCGCGAACAGTGACTTCGACCGGATCGCCGAGCGGTGCAACTTTACGGATGTACACTTCTACGCCTTTTGTCAGACCCATATCCATGATCCGACGCTTGACAGCACCTTCGCCATGAAGCTTTACGACCTTGACGGTTTCACCGATCTTCGCATCTCTGAGCGTTTTCATTGTCTATTTCCTCCTTGCATGAAATTACTTTTTGAATGGTAATAAATAATTGAACGGTTCTTTCGACCGCCTTTATTTTAAGAGCGCATTCACGCGGAATGTTCTCTTTCTATCATGTTATATCATGATCTTTCTGGCCATTTCCTGGTCGATAGCGACTCTGGCCTCTTTCACGTTGACAATCAGGTTGCCTGCCACTGCAGCAACCACGGTTACCGTACCGCCGACTACAAATCCCAAATTTTCAAGATGCTTTTTCACCTCAGGACTACCCCCGATTTTTTTTATGATGTTTTCAGTTCCCGTATCTGCAAGATTTAACGGCATCATGTTCATCCCCTCGCTTCTCGTTTTCGGATTAGCTTTCGCTAACTTCAACGCCAAAATTTAGTTAGCTCTCGCTAACCACATCTTATAATACACATAACCTTGTGGTTTGTCAATAGTCTTTTAAGAAAAATTTAGAATTTTTGAGGAATTTTTCGGCGAAAAATCGCAAAGAATGCAAAAAGACGAGGTGTCTCCTCGTCTTCTGATCCTGTCGGATTGTCGAAACTTTCTCTCACGCTTTTAGTTGCTCGATGTCGGAATGAATTCTCTGATTGCATCCGCTACGCTTGAGATCGGCATTGTCTGCAGCCAGACCTTGCCCGGCCCTGTCAGCAAAGTATTAAAAAATCCTTCGCCGCCGAGCAGCTTGTTTTTGAGTCCTGCGACCTGCCGGATCTCCATACTCACGCTTGTTTCAAATCCCGCGACATTTCCGGTATCTACCAGCAGCTGCTGCCCCGGCGCCAGATCATATTCCATCAGATCGCCGTCGATCTCCACAAAAGCCGTTCCGTTTCCGGAAAGCCTCTGCATAATGAAGCCCTCACCGCCAAAGAAACCGGCTCCCAACTTCTTATTAAAATGAATGTCTAGCTTCACCCCCGCGGTTGACGCCAGAAACGCGCGTTTCTGCAGGATAAACTCTTTACCTGCCATAATTTCCATTGGCAAGATTTTTCCCGGAAAGCTGGAGCCAAACGCGATCATGGCGTCATTCGCCTCTGCGGTATAAATGTTCTGGAACATCGACTCGCCCGAAAAAGCCTTGGAAAACATTTTTCCCAAGCCTCCGCCGCTTGTCTCCATCCTGATATTCGGTGTCTGCCAGACCATGGAGCCTTTCTCCGTGATCATCTGCTCGCCCCGGTTCAGATAGCAGACCACTACCGGAAACGCGCCGCCTTTGATCTCGTATTTCATTCCTTTCCCCTTTCTCGCGGAACAATAGCCTGCCCGCGTCTGAAACTTGTTTTATCTTCTGATTTGATTGTACTCGATTTTTTAGGAAAGCGCAAGCGTCCTGCATCACTTTTTTCGTTTTCGTCGTCCTTCGCCGTCTGTTGCTCACCGTCATTCGTCATAAGGCTCGTCGCCGTCGTCGTACCACTCGTCCCAAGCCTCGTCCTCGTCCTCGTAGTCTCCCGGATTGTCCTCCCAGAGATCTTCCGGATTATCGTAATCTTCGCGCACTCCGCCCCACGGTATGGTGCCGCCGTTTCCGTTGCTCTCGCCGTTCTTGTCATCTCTGCTCGACTTTTTCGGATCAAAATAGCCGAAAGAATACAGCATGTACTCGCTGTCGTTCTTGTGTTTGAAGCATAGCCCGGACGCGAGCAATTTATGCTCATCGGTATACCAGTAAAGCCTGATGGAACGATGGTCTTCCTCTAGCCGGTCAAAATCCAGACACTTGACCTCCTCATCCGGTTCCCCCAGCGAAGTATATTTCAAACAGCTCACCGGCATGCCCTCGACCGGCAGCTTCCCGCCGTACAGCTTCTTGAGACGTTTCTTTTCCTCCGCGGCCAACCTGCGCTGTTCTGCGCGCGCCGCCGCATCCCGGTCCGCCTTGTACTTTGCGACCTGCTTGCGCAGCGTATTGACCGCGTCCTGCCAGTCGGTATCGTACCGCAGATCGATCTCGCGAAGTTCCTCACTGCCGCCCGCATATTCCTCTACGTTTTCATAGATCCCGGCATATTCGCAGAACACCGCCAGTCCCTGTGCGTCCCGGTAATCCGGTACTTTCTCAAAAAGCTTCTCCGCCGTCGCGTAATCCCCTCCGGCCAGCGCCCGCAACGCCTTTTCATATTCCTGCGCCTGCTGCTGTTGATGCTCCACAGCTCCCAGCACGAGCAGCCCGCCAAACAAGAGCAGCACAAGCAAAAGACGTAGCACCGGCTTCTTATCAAACCGCCGCTTCGCTCGTTGCCCCACGACCGGCCGCGCGGTCTGCTTTGCTCGCTCCGCCGACGATTGGCCCACACTCGCCTTATCTGCCGGTTTCGTCCGCTCCGAAATGCCGGGATCCGCCGCCGTTTGCTGCTGCCTTACTTTCATGCCCCACTGCGCAGGCTTCTCCACCCTCGCAAGGACGTGCTTCGTCCGCTCCGGCGGATACGGCGCGTCCGCTTCCGTGCAGCGGATCACTTTCATCACCTGTCCGACCCGGACACGATCCTCTTTGCTGAACGGAACCGAAACAAACTCCCCAGCCCGCAGGCTCTCATCCTCCGTGATGTAGGAAAATGTCCAATTCAGATCGCCGAACCGGACCATGCAATAGATATATTCCTGTAATGCCTTGCTTTCCATGCTGGGCGGACACCTCCTGTGCTTTTAGCCCTCATCAGCGCGAGAAACTCTCATTAATTCAAACTTGCTAAAGATCGCATTACTAAGTCCACATCTTTATTCTCAAGTTCTTGAATGATATGGAGATAGGTCTTCTGCGTTGTGGTCATGCTGGAATGTCCCAACCTTTACGCAACGCTTGCGATCGATACTCCTGCAAACAGGAGCAAGGATGCGTGCGTATGCCTGAGTCCATGTATGGAGATAATTGGTATCTCCATTTTCTTGCAATGCTGCGCAAGAATGTCATTGACCGTTGAATTATATACCTTATTTGATATAAATATTGGCTCGTCTTCCGGCAATGCTTTAACCAAAGTAGAAAACTGAATGATAAGCTGCCAATCAATCTGAATTTTTCTGACCGAGGACTGATTTTTGGTAGGCATAAATCCACCTTCGCCCTTATAGTCCCAAGTCTTGCTGATAGACAAAGATTGTTTCGAAAAATCAAAGTCCTTTGGCGTTACGGCAAGCGCTTCCGAAAACCTCATTCCCGTTTTCGCTACCAATAAGATAAACCAGTCCCAGTTAAGCTCCTGTCCCAGTTCCAAACTTGATAAAAGCTTATGGAGTTCAAATTGGTTCAAGTACTTTATTTTTTTATTTCCTGGCTGCTTTCCTTTAATAATCGCTTTTCGTGTCGGATCTCGCTCGATTAGCCCATCATCAACCGCATCCAGAATCGCTCCTTTTAGCT
>DJPG01000126.1:12773-14125 GCA_002439735.1 Firmicutes bacterium UBA6418
AGCAGATACTTATCCATTGTAACTTTTCTGATTGCGCCCTCCTTGTATACGGTAATCCATTGCGAGTAATAATCAAAGAACAGATCTGTTTTGTTTATGTTTTTCAACATAATTTACCTCCAAAATTCATGCAGGCTCACGCTGATGAAGGGTACCGTAATCATGCACCGTCGTTTGGCATTGGAATATCAAACCCGCCTTTTTCGATGAAATCGCGCAGCAGATTATCCGCTTTAATATTCACTTTTGGTTGGGGTATCTTCACTCCTTCTATGCTTTCAAAGTATTCTTTTGCTTTTTCTTTGTCGATTGTTTCCTTTAATTCGTCATATTGGTGCTAGAATATAAATAGAACAAATTAAAGTGAGGTTTCTCTCTTAAAATATGTTATCATAGATCACAAGGAGGAACTTTCACATGTCCAAACAAAGCAAACAACACGACAAGCAATTTAAATTGGATGCCGTCCGCTATGTCAAAGAGCATCCCGATCTGACACAGTCCGAATGCGCCAAAAATCTCGGCATCGGCCTCAGTACCCTCAGTCGTTGGCTTTCTCAATACCGTGACTTCGACGGCGATATCCCCACAGTGGGTTCCGGCCACTATGTTTCCGAAGAAGCCAGGGAAATCGCTCGCCTTAAGCGTGAGCTTCGTGGCACACAAGACGCTCTCGATATCTTAAAAAAAGCCATCAGCATTCTGGGAAAAGACTGACAACCGCTATCTACACAGAAGTGGCTGCCAAGATGGAGTCTGCATCCATTTGCAAACGCCCTTTCTCCGTCTCCGGAGTGCTGAAAATACTAGGCGTTTCCCGTTCCGGCTTCCATGCGTTCCTTCGTTGCAAACCCTCTGCGTCTCCGCAGCGCAAGGACGCTGTAAAGGAGCAGATCAGGGCTGTTTACGATGCTTCCAAACAGATTTACGGCGCTCCGAAGATCATCCGCAAGCTTCGTGAAGCAGGCCTCACAATCTCCGAACGGATCGTTGGGAAATATATGCGGGAAATGGGCATCAAGGCACAGTGGGTCAAGCCATATACCATCACCACGCGGGATTCTGACTTCAGTGAAGAACTCCACAATATCCTGGAAGAAAAATTTCATCCAGAGCGTCCCAATGCCGTTTGGTGCACGGATATCACTTACATTTGGACATGGGACGGATTCGTTTACCTGACCAGTATCATGGATCTTTATTCCCGCAAGATCATTGCCTGGACGCTCTCGCAAGCCATGGAGGTATCCTGCGTCATCGACACCATCGAGAAAGCAAAAGCAAGACGCGGTACCGCTCTGCCTTTGATCATTCACAGTGATCGCGGTAGCCAATATGTTTCCAAAGCATAT
>DJPG01000126.1:14249-14562 GCA_002439735.1 Firmicutes bacterium UBA6418
TCGCTTTAAAATCACAGATTTCAGGCACGCATATCGCTTAGTCTTCGAATACATTGAAGCATTTTACAATACCGTCCGTATCCATAGTCACTGTGACTATATGTCACCGGATCAATGTGAAAAGCTTTATCAAAAGATCACGGCCGCCTAGCGAAAGGAAATGGTTTAGCAGAGAAAAAATCTCATTTTATTTTGTACTAAATCTTGACATAGGACCAACGCGCCTCTTGCGAGGCGCGACTTTTGGCGGTGGATCGTTCACAAACCCATGCACCATTTCTACTCACGCGCCTCTTGCGAGGCGCGACGCTTT
>DJPG01000003.1 GCA_002439735.1 Firmicutes bacterium UBA6418
CAGAATATCCGCCTGTTCCGCGAACTGAGCGTACTGGACAATGTCCTGATCGGCCTGCACAATGAGATGAAGTACAGCGCCGCGTCGGCGATCCTTCGCCTGCCGGAATACTGGCGGCGGGAACGCATCGCAAAAGAACGTGCGCTGGAGCTGCTGAGCATTTTCGACATGCAGGATCTGGCCGACCACAAGGCAGGCTCACTTCCTTACGGTGCACAGCGGCGGCTTGAGATCGTCC
The DNA here is from genome assembly GCA_002439735.1 of Firmicutes bacterium UBA6418. Lineage (GTDB taxonomy): Bacteria > Bacillota > Clostridia > Peptostreptococcales > Anaerovoracaceae > CAG-238. Next base: position 239 of record DJPG01000003.1, read on the forward strand.
GCGCGCTGGCGACCAATCCGTGCCTGCTGCTGCTCGACGAGCCTGCCGCCGGTATGAATCCTTCGGAGACGAGTGAGCTGATGGACAATATCGTCCGCATCCGCGACATGTTCGGCATTGCCATTCTGCTGATCGAGCATGACATGAATCTGGTCATGGGGATCTGCGAGGGTATCTGCGTGCTGAACTTCGGCAAGATCATTGCGAAGGGTACGCCGGACGATATTCAGGCTAATCCCGCCGTGATCGAAGCATATCTCGGCAAGAAAAAGGAGGGCTGACGATGCTGAAGGTACAGGATCTTCATGTTTATTACGGCGCGATCCACGCGGTCAAGGGCGTCTCGCTGGAGGTCGCCGACGGCGAGATCGTGACGCTGATCGGTGCGAATGGCGCCGGAAAAAGCACCGTTCTGAATACCATCTCCGGCCTTTTGAAGCCGAAAAGCGGTACGATCGAGTTCATGGGCGAGATGATCGGCGCAATGCCGCCCAATAAGGTCGTGCAGCACGGGCTTGTGCAGTGTCCCGAGGGACGGCGTATTTTTGCCCGTATGTCCGTGGAAGAGAATCTGCAAATGGGCGCGTACACGCGGCCAAGCTCCGAGCTGGCGCAGAATCTGGAAAAGGTCTACGAGCTGTTCCCGCGCTTGAAGGAGCGCCAGAAGCAGGTCGGCGGGACGCTCTCCGGCGGCGAACAGCAGATGCTGGCGATGGGCCGCGCAATGATGAGCCAGCCGAAGCTTCTGATGCTCGACGAGCCTTCGATGGGCCTTGCACCGCTGCTGGTCGAGCAGATCTTCGAGATCATTCAGTCGCTGCACAAGGCCGGAACGACCATTCTGCTGGTCGAGCAGAACGCGCAGATGGCGCTTCAGGTCGCAGACCGGGCCTATGTTCTGGAATCCGGCGCGATCACGCTTTCCGGCCTTGGGCATGAGCTTCTCGAAAGCGATTCGATCAAGAAAGCCTATCTTGGCGGATAAATCCGAAGATATTATAGAAAAATCCTGCCGAAAGGCAGGATTTTTTGCTTAAATTTTGATTTTGGAGAGGGGATTGGCCTCTGCGGCAATTTTCAGCTCCGTGCTTTCCACATGTGTGTAGATCTGCGTCGTATTGAGGTTTTCGTGTCCCAGAACCTCCTGTAGCGTCTTGAGATCGACGCCGTTTGACAGCATCAGCGTCGCGGCAGTGTGCCGCAGCTTATGCGCGGAGAACTGTGTCGAATCCAGACCGGCCTCCAGCAGGTGCTTTTTGACCAGTCGATGGACGGCGGTCACGCTGATGCGGTTTTTGTCGCGGGAGCCGAACAGCGCCCGATTGTCCGAAAGCACGATTTTGTTGCGTTCGATAAGGTATTCGTCAATGGCCTTCCGGCAGGAGGAGCCCATATAGACGATCCGCTCCTTGTTGCCCTTGCCGACGACGCGAATGCGGTCGTCATACACGTCCGTCAGATTCAGCCCGACCAGCTCCGAACGACGGATACCGCAGTTGAGAAAGAGCATCAGAATGGCAAAGTCGCGCTTCTGATTGGGACCGGAAACGGCCTTCAGGAGCGCCGTGGATTCCTCAAGCGTCAGATACTTCGGCAGGCTTCGACGAATTTTGGGAAACTCTATGTCCTTGACGGGATTTTCCTTGATCTGCTTGGTCGAAACGGAGAGATAATTGTAAAAGGATTTGATGGCGGAGAGCTTCCGCGCGCGCGCAGCGGAGCCGATACCGTGATCGTCATGTGAGCCCTCCGGTACGCGGTCATTTGCAAGAAACGACAGAAAATCAAAAACCTCCGTGGAGGAAATGCTGCGCACGAAATCCAGATCGACGTCCTTGATCGGTACGTCCTCAAGCGGCGTATTGACCGGAAGCTCGTTACGCATCAGCTTCACAAAGCGCAGGAACATCCGGATGTCCAGATAATATTCGGAGACGGTGCGTTTGGATTGACCCTTGATCGTCTCGTGGTAGGATAAGAACTCGCGCAGCACCTGCGGGCAGTCCTGATAAGTCTGCATGAAAAAGCCTCCTGTATGGGCGGAGCCGTTTTGGCCGGATCGAACGCAAAACGGCATCCGGCCTTGTTTGACGGCTTTATTATAGCACACTTGCACTGTTAACGCAACAAAATTTTTATTTTGTTGCGTTCCTTGAACGCGAAGCGATTCCATCGCTTCGCTTGTATTCCCTCTCTCACAAAAAAAATAATCTGTCAAGGACGGCCGCAGGCCGTTTATTTATCCTTGACAGATTATTTCTTTTTGTGTTACTCGTCCTCTAAGCCTAGTAATTTATCTGCTGATATTTTGTATATTTTGCACAAAGTTTTTATTTTTTCTGTTGGCATTGGTCTTTTCCCTAATTCCCATTGTCCGTAATATTGTTGTGTTGTATTTAATAATTCTGCTATTTCTTGCTGGTTTTTATTTGCTTTTGTTCTATACAATTTCAACAATCCATTGTCGTGCATCTTGTTTTCCTCTCTTGACATTAAATCATATATCGTTTATTCTATGTTCATAGATAAGTCATATATGATTTATCTCCCAATTTGCTCACAACTAAAATAATGAAAGTAGGTGTATGAAATGAAAGTTGTTGGAATGCAGGTAAAGGATGTTGTGTCGAAGAAAACTGGTCGTACCTATAAGGCCGCTCTTATCTATGTAACTTATCTCTCTGATAAGATTACCGGTATGGGCGCAATGCAGATTTACACAACTACGGATTGTGTTCCTGATAATCTCCAGCTTGGAGATGATATTCAGGTTTACTACAATCGTTTTGGCTCTGTCGAGTCTATCGTTAAAATCTGATGAAAGTTACCGTTGAACTTCCTGCCCCTGTTGCAGGCGCGTTGCTTCGATATGCAGAAGATAAAGGCTTTTCTTCGATTGCTGGCGCTATCGGTCATTTGCTGATTGTCTGCATGTCGCAAGGTGGTTATTTCTGAGTAGCCGCTATTTTGGCTACAAATTGCCGGGCTACGTCTAAGGCAATTTGTGTAGCCTGTAGCCAAATCTAATTAAATACTTAATGGAGGGTCTTATAATGGCTGACAAGTACCGTGTTTTTTCGGGCGTCATTTACCCAGATTCTGAATCCTATGATCCTGTTACTGTTCTTGAAACGCTGAAAACGAAATTCAAGGAATGGGCTTACTGCTTGCATGATTCTGATGTTAATGATGAAGGTGAGCTTAAAAAGCCTCATATTCATTGGGTTGGCCGTGGTGACCCTCGAACGCTTTCGGCTGTTGCAAAATTCCTTGGCCTTAAAGAAAATGAAGTCGAGCTTGGCAAAAATTTTAAGGCCCTCATTCAGTATTTGATTCATCTTAATAATCCTGAGAAAGCTCAGTATTCC
>DJPG01000087.1 GCA_002439735.1 Firmicutes bacterium UBA6418
AGAATATGCAGGAAGAATCTTTGCAGGCACTTTTAACATCATGCCGATTCATCTGGACTGGACAGAGATCGTTCTCGGAAGCGCTACAGTATACGACAGTGCAAGCCGCACTTATGTGCCGAAGGTAACTCTGAGAGTAAAGTCCGCATATACATACGGATACAGCGGATATGTCACCATTCCGGAAACAGACTATAACGTAACTTACAGATATGTAAATTACACGTCTGCATATCTGAAGCCGACGGCAGTTGTTACAGTGGCGAGCAATGCTGTAAACTTAACCAAAGCAGTTGATTCTAAGGTTACCGAAATCACGCAGGAATTCAGCAATGCGACAAAGAACATCGCTTACTGCACGGCATCCTTTACGGACGGCAGATCCAGCTCCGCCTATACCGGTAGTGCAGTTACGCCGCGGATCACGGTCAGAGATGGCTATACAACGCTTGATTCCAGTGCGTACACCATTTCCTACAAGGATGCAAGTGGCAAGACCGTTGCAAGAATGCGGGATGCTGGCACTTACACGATCGTGATCAAGGGGAATGGCGTTTACTATGGAGAACTGACTTTAACTTACACCATCATCGGTACCGACATCAGCAACTACACGGTAACGCTGAGAGAGTCCAGTGTCAAGGCGGATGGTTTCGCGAAGATTCCGGTCATCACCAGTGTTGCTTACAGCTACTACTCCAAGCTGAGTGTCAATGACTACACGGTATCCTATCAGGATAGCACCGGTAAGACGGTTACCAGAATGTCCGCGCCGGGAACTTATAAGGTGGTTGTAACCGGTAAGAACGGTTACTCCGGCAGCTGCTACGCGACCTTTAGGATCGTAGGACTTGCGCAGAGTGTGACTGGTGTCAAGAATGCTTACAAGGCTTATCCGACTACCGAAACCTTCAAGCTGTATCCGCAGGTAACGGAGGGTACCATCACATACACCTCCAGTGACCCGAGTGTTGCTTCGGTAGATGCTTTTGGTTATGTAACGCCGCTTAGAGCAGGCAGAGCTGTCATCACGATTTCGACCACCGGAAATGTCAAATATGATCCGGCAGATAAGGATGTTGTGATCAAGGTTTATCCGAATAAGGCAAAGCTGAGCCAGAAGCCATGGAACACAGGCAAGAAAGGTCAGATCAAGGTTCGTTGGAACAAGCAGGATAATGTGACCAGATATCAGGTGATCTACTCCAGAGACAAGTCGTTCAAAAAAGGCTCTTATAAAGTAAGAAGCGTAAACGCTGCAACAAACAGCTACACGACACAGTCCACAACCGTAAAAGGACTGTACAGCGGCTACACCTACTATGTAAAGGTTCGAGCGATCAAGTACGTCTATAACGGCTATGGTCAGAGACAGGTTTACTATGGCAACTGGTCAAATTGGAGATCTGTAAAGGTGAAATAAACAAACCATGCACGAGGGCGGCTGACAGGCCGCCCTTTTTTCGACAGCAACGCTTGTAAGATTTAGGGAACGTAGATATATGGAGAAACGAAGGATAAGGCACAAAGCCGAAAAGCTGACGGTATGGCTGTGTCTGGCGGTCATGCTTTCCTTGAGCATGGTGAGCGGAGCGTCTGCAGCCGGCAAAACCGACACGCAGCAGACACAACCGGTACAGCAGGAAAGTCAAAGTCAGGATCAGGATCAAAGACGGGATCCGGAGCAAGGGCAGAAACAAGAACAAGAGAAAGAGCAAGAACCGCAGGATGATCAGGGCGAACTGCCGGTGCGTAGCATGGGGCACTGCATTGTAAAATTGGATCGGTATTTGACGATTTGTGATGGAAAGGCGCAGACACCGCAGGTTCTTTCGGTTTTTTATCCGGGCGATCCGGCGGATGTGGAGGGCGATGACGGCAAGGTTATCTATCGGAAGGGTACCTCAGCGACGCTGCGACCGGAAGACTATACGGTGACCTATTGGGATGACGAGGGGAACGAGCTTACGGAAATCCACGCGATTGGAGAATACACCGTGACCGTGACCGGCAAAGGACGCTATGCGGGAAGTGTGTCCGTGCTGTTTTCCGTTTTCGGCAAGCCGCAACGCATGACACTGGCAAAGACCTCCTACAAACTTTATACAGACTCTGAGCCGGTACAGCTTTCCGCAAAAGCAGACGGCGACGGTAGCGGCTTCACATGGCGCAGCAGCAATCCGGATGTCGCGGAGGTTTCCGAGGACGGCTTGGTAACTCCCAAGCAGGCAGGCAAAGCCGTAATCTTTGTGGAAACTGCCGGAAACCGGATTTCCCAGCCGGCGAAGCTGCGGGTCACCATGGTTGTTCGGCCGACAGCAGCGGAGCAGCTCAGCGCAAAGCGTGTGGAAGCGGATTGCGCCAAGATCAGCTGGAGCAAGGTAGAAGATGCGGATGCCTATGAGATCCAGTACGGAACAAAAGCAGATTTCAAAAAAGGTACCTGCTACCGTGTGATCCGCAAAAAAAACACCCTTTTCGCAGAGCTGGAGGATCTGCGAAAAGGGCAGGCATATCAGGTTCGCGTCCGCGGGCTAAGCTATACCAGAGATCGTCGCGGTAACCACTTTACAATAAAAGGAAGATGGTCCGAAACGAGGACGATCGCAGCCGAGCCGCGGTCAGCGCAGTTTGCCGACTACCTTGCGTATGTGCGCGAAGTGCGTGCGAAGCTCTTTGGTTAATTCGGACGGAGCTTTTTCCCAGAAGCCCCCGTTATAGCGCGGATCCTGCGGGAGCAGGACAAAGGCATCGTCGCTGTCAAAATCAAAGTCCAGAAGATAACACGGATAGTATTTTTGCTTTTGCAGCGATACAGTGCCATCCTCCTCGCGCTGCAGGGTCAGAGAAAGAATGATGGTCTCCTTGGTCACAGGCCTGGCCATACCGGAAACAAAATTTCCCATGGAGTACATGACCGGATAAGATTTCCCATTGCGCTTGACAGTAGCGTAAGGCTGTAGAACATGCGGATGGGAACTAATGATATGATCTACACCGGCATCCGCGAACATTTTGGCGTAGCGTTTCTGACGCGCGGCAGGCACTTGGGAGTACTCCTTGCCGCAATGGTTATAGGCGATGATGTATTCCGCGCCTGCCTGGCGCAACGCTTTGACGTCCGCCTTCAAACGCTTGTCGGATGGGCGATTGAGCATGTACGACTGCTTTTTCTCCGAAAGAAACTGCTCTTTCTGGTTAAAATACGTTGCGTAGGCAAGGATGCCGACTTTGATGTCACCGGCGTTTGCGAGTACGTAACGTTTTTCTTTTTGACCGCGAAACGTGCCGGTATGCGCAAGTCCGTGCGCGTCCAGCGCCTTCAAAGTTTCCCGGATCCCAGTCTCGCCACCGTCGCAGGCGTGATTGTTCGCGGTCACCAGTACATCGAAACCGGCATAAGCAAGCGCGTCCAGGAAGCTTTCCGGAGCATTCAGATAAGGTCGGGTCTGCAGGTAATTGATATCCTTGGAAAGCGGATTACTTTTGCTGACCAGTGTCTCCAGGTTGCCGACAACCAGATCCGCCTTGTCGAAAATCTGCTTTACATACTGGAAAGTCGGCGTAAAATCGTAGTTTTTTCCATCGAAAGCGGCATATTGCTGAACCGGGTGACACATCAGGTCGCCGGTCAGCATGATGGTGGCCGATGCGTGCTTCGCTTTCGCGGATATGTCCGCAGCCTTATCCGTTTGCTTTGCGGTGACGGTGGTCTTCGAACCGGCTTTCGCGGCTTTGGACGCCGGCGCAGTCTCGGCAGACGCAGCGCAGCCCGGGATGGTCAGGGCGGTGACAAGTAGCGCAATCAGCGCCGTGCGCAAGATAAATTTGTGTGTTTTACTTACGTGCAAGGGAAATTCCTCCGTTTGGTTTGTTGTACATAAAGATATTTTAACATATTCCCGATCAAAAGTCACAAAAAACCTTGCAACGACCATCCTCTTTTCACAGAAATCACAGATTTTGTGGTGAATTTTGTGTGCTTTTGTGGTAAAATAGTTGTATTACGTACGGCGCGGCAAGCGTGCGCAAACAGAACAGGACGCAGACGAAGAACCGCGGCCAAAGCGAGAGAACCAAGACAACAAAGGAGGACACCTATGCATGAGGTGAAAAAGCCAAAGAAGAATCTGGCGTATTATTACTTGATCGTACTGCTTGCGATCATGCTGTTCAACGCCTTTGCGGTTCCATATATCGCGGAGCAGCAGGTGGAGGAGGTCGACTATGGTACGTTCATGTCCATGACGGAAAAGGGCAAGATCGGACAGGTCGAGATCGAAAGCAATCAGATCATCTTTACGAATAAAGATAATACCAAAATTTATAAGACAGGCATTATGGACGATCCGGATCGCACGGAACGGCTGTACAAGTCGGGCGCGAAGTTTTCCAGTCAGATCGTACAGCAGATGTCGCCGCTGGCGAATATTCTGCTGACCTGGATCCTGCCGATTTTGATCTTTGTGGGTCTGGGACAGTACATGTCGAAGAAAATGATGGGCGGCAAGGACGGCAACTCGATGATCTTCGGGATGGGCAGATCCAACGCCAAGATCTATATCAAGTCATCGGACGGCATTAAATTCTCGGATGTCGCGGGCGAAGATGAGGCCAAGGAAAATCTAAAGGAAATCGTGGAGTATCTGCACAATCCGGATCGCTACAAGGAGATCGGCGCGTCAATGCCGAAGGGAATTCTGCTCGTCGGGCCTCCGGGAACCGGCAAAACCCTGCTGGCAAAGGCGGTAGCGGGTGAGTCGAATGTACCGTTTTTCTCGATGTCCGGCTCGGAATTTGTCGAGATGTTCGTCGGTATGGGCGCGTCGAAAGTCCGTGATCTTTTCAAACAGGCGAAGGAAAAAGCGCCTTGCATCATATTCATCGATGAAATCGACGCCATCGGTAAAAAACGTGACGGACAGTTTGCCGGAAACGATGAGCGCGAACAGACCCTGAACCAGCTGCTGACCGAGATGGACGGCTTTGAGGGCAACAATGGGGTTATCATTCTGGCAGCGACCAACCGCCCGGAATCCCTCGACCCTGCACTGACCAGACCGGGTCGTTTTGACCGCCGGGTTCCGGTCGAACTGCCGGATCTGAAAGGGCGTGAAGACATCCTAAAGGTACACGCCAAAAAAGTAAAAACCGACGGACATATTGATTTCCTGAAGGTTGCGAGAATGGCCTCCGGCGCTTCAGGCGCGGAGCTTGCCAATATCGTCAATGAAGCAGCGCTGCGCGCAGTTCGGGATAACCGTAACAAGGTCTCGCAGGCAGACCTCGAAGAGAGCATCGAGGTTGTCATTGCCGGTTATCAGAAAAAGAACGCCATCCTCACCGATGCCGAAAAATGGACGGTGGCTTACCACGAAGTGGGTCACGCGCTGGTGGCGGCAAAACAAACCAACTCCGCCCCGGTGCAGAAGATCACGATCATTCCGCGCACGTCCGGCGCGCTTGGTTACACCATGCAGGTGGAGGAGGG